>JALSLX010000082.1 GCA_026988095.1 Thiotrichaceae bacterium | reverse complement strand
TTCGATTTATCAAATAAGCCCGCGCAAGGTGGAGAACAGAAAATTTCTATTATGGTACTTTAATTGTCAGAACCGATGATATGAAAAAAGCGTTAATAAAATTGAATTAGATATTGATAGTCAAAAATTAAAAAATATAGTAGCCTCACTCGAAATTAAAGAAATCAAGGAATATTTAAATAGAATATCCAATGCCACTATACCTTTAACTAAAGTTAAAAAAGGTAGGAGTAAAGGAATTATTTATGATTTTTCAATACCAATGAAGAAAGGGTATATATCCTCACCATTTGGAAATAGAAGAGATCTTATCAACGGTACCTTGCGCCATCATGGAGGCTTAGATATAGCAGCAAATAAGGGTAGCTATATTTATGCCATAGCAAATGGTTTTGTTAGTTTTTCAGGCAAACGGGGAGCTTACGCTAACTTATTAGAAATTAATCATAGTGAATCCTAATAAGTCGTTATGCGCATCTAGACAGTAATATGGTAAAAAAGGATAGTTAGTGAGAAATGGGGACTTGATTGTAAGATAGGAGCCACTGGACGTGTAACAGGTCCACATCTGCTCCTAGAAATCAGAGAGAACAGTATAATTATCAATCATAATTTAGATGAGTCATTAAATATCTTGTAAGTTTTTAATAAAAGCTCGCGTGTAAATAATACTAAAAATAAGGCATCATTAAGGTATTTATCGGTTTACTTGTAATATAATACTCTCGCTAATATGGGGGTTATTCTTGTAATTGTGCAAAAAATCCCCACCTTTGTTTAATTCTATTTCTATCATGTGATAGTGATAAATTATTAAACTGGATACAATGTCAAAAATTTTAGGGGATGACACTCAAAATGCTGGGAAAACTTACCAAAAAGCTATTTGGTAGCCGTAACGATAGACTTATCAAGGCTTACGAAAAAACAACAAAAATAATTGCTGAATATGATGACGAATATTCATCACTTTCTGATGAAAAACTGCAAGCCAAAACAGCTGAGTTTCGTGAGCGTTTAAAACAGGGTGCCACCTTAAATGACATCCTTCCAGAAGCTTTTGCTACAGTTCGAGAGGCGGGTAAGCGAGTAATGGGAATGCGCCATTATGATGTTCAAATGATAGGAGGAATGGTTCTTAACGAAGGTAAAATCGCTGAGATGCGTACTGGTGAAGGTAAAACATTAGTAGCTACTCTCTCTGCTTATTTGAATGCTTTGACTGAGAAAGGCGTTCACGTTATCACTGTAAACGATTACTTGGCACAACGTGATGCTGAGTGGATGTCTAAGCTCTACGGTTTTTTAGGCTTAACAACAGGTGTTATCATTAATGGTTTAGACCAAGCGCAACGTCAAGCTGCTTATGCCGCTGATATCACTTATGGCACAAATAATGAATTTGGCTTTGATTATCTTCGCGATAATATGGCTTTTCAAGCCGATGATCGTGTTCAACGCCCTTTAAACTATGCAATTATTGACGAAGTTGATTCAATATTGATCGATGAAGCCAGAACGCCTTTAATTATTTCGGGTGCTGCAGAAGATTCTTCTGAAATGTACGCGTCAATTAATGTGTTAATCCCACAACTAAAACGCCAAGATGTAGAAGATGGTGGTGACGAAGAAGTAAAAGTCCCAGGTGATTTTACTGTTGATGAAAAGGGCAAACAGATATTTCTAACAGATGCAGGCCATGAAACTGCAGAAAATCTTTTAGTGAAGGCTGGTGTTTTGCCAGAAGGGCAAAGTCTATATGACAGCTCTAGCATCTCGATTCTACATCACTTTAATGCAGCACTTCGCGCACATAACTTATTTACAATTAATATTGATTACATCGTAAACGATGGTGAAATCGTTATTGTTGATGAGTTTACAGGACGTACCATGCCAGGTAGACGCTGGTCTGAAGGCTTGCATCAAGCGGTTGAGGCAAAAGAAGGCGTACACATCAACGCCGAAAACCAAACAATGGCATCAATCACCTTTCAGAATTACTTTAGATTGTATGAAAAATTGTCGGGCATGACGGGTACAGCAGATACAGAAGCCTTCGAGTTGCAAGAGATATATGGTCTGGAGGTTGTTGTTATTCCAGGGAATAGGCCTTTAGCTCGCATCGATAGCAATGACCTTGTGTATATGTCAGAAGAAGAAAAATACCAAGCGATTGCAGAAGAGATTGAGTATTGCCAAAAGAAAGGACAGCCCGTTTTAGTGGGTACAGCATCGATTGAAACCTCAGAAGTTTTATCTGGTTTACTTACCAAAATGAACGTAAAGCACGAAGTGTTAAATGCAAAACAGCACGAACGTGAAGCTAATATTATCGAGAATGCGGGTCGCCCTGGTGCATTAACTATAGCAACTAATATGGCTGGTCGTGGAACGGATATTGTATTAGGCGGTTCATTAGATGCTGAGATCAGGGACTTAGGTGAAGATGCGAGCGATACAGAAATTGCCTCGGTAAAAGCAGAATGGCAAAAACGTCACGATGCAGTTGTTAAATCTGGTGGCTTACACATCATCGGTACAGAACGTCACGAATCACGACGAATTGATAACCAATTACGTGGTCGTTCTGCTCGTCAAGGTGATCCGGGTTCATCTCGTTTTTTCTTATCCCTTGAAGATAATCTAATGCGTATTTTTGCATCAGATCGTGTTAAAGCGATTATGCAAAAGTTGGGTATGGAAAAAGGTCAGGCAATTGAAGCTAAAATGGTTTCAAAATCTATCGAAAATGCACAACGTAAGGTTGAAGGGCATAACTTTGATATTCGTAAAAACCTACTTGAATATGACAATGTTGCCAATGATCAGCGTAAAGTAATCTATGAGCAACGTGCAGGACTTTTAGAAGCGGCAGATGTTTCTGAGTCGGTTGATTCATTTATTTTTGACGTAGTTGAAACAACAATCAATCGCTATATTCCAATGGGTAGCCATGATGACCAATGGGATATACAAGGCCTAACAGATACCTTTAAGAACGACATGATGCTTGATCTTGATATTCAAGGTTGGCTTGATGCAGACGATACGCTTCATGAAGAAACTCTACATACCAAGTTACAAGAAGCAGTAAGCTCTACGATTAAAGCTAAAGAAGCATTGATTGGTGATGAATCCATGCGCCGTTTAGAGCGTGATGTGATGTTGCACGTGTTGGATGGGCATTGGAAAGAGCATTTAGCTTCAATGGATTATTTGCGTCAGTCAGTCGGCTTACGTGGTTACGCACAAAAAGACCCTAAACAAGAGTACAAGCGCGAAGCGTATGAAATGTTCGAAGAGCTTTTGGATAAAATTAAATACGATGTAGTAACCTTCTTTACTAAGCTTGAAATCACAATGCCAGAAGAAGCAGAAGCGATTGAAAAGCAGTTGAAACAAGAACAAGCACAAGATCAGGGCTTGGACTTTGTACATGGTGATGCGGCAGGTATGGCATCTGACTCAGCAGATGAAAATACGGTAGATGGTTTTACGCCAGAAGCGCTAAAACCTTTTAAACGGGATGTTGAGAAAGTAGGGCGCAATGAGCCTTGCCCTTGTGGCTCAGGAAAGAAGTACAAACAATGTCACGGTAAATTGGTGTAACCACACAGCTCGCCTCTAGAATCCGCCAGCTCCGCATTAAAAATGCTTATTTACTTATCGTAAACTTCTCATTTTTTGCCTTGATCTGGCGGCTTTTAGAGGCAATCTGAGTGGTTAGATGAGGATGGGTGAATTATCCGTATATTCTTTTGCCACCCCCCTTGTTTTTCGCGGTTTTGTATTTTATAAAATAAACAATCACAACCTTGATCGGTAATTCACATGGCTGTAAATCTCGTAGCTCCAAAATCTTTAATGCCAGTTAAAGGCGTGCGTCTAGCAAGTCTTGAGGCGGGTATCCGTTATAAAGATCGTGATGATCTGACCCTTATTGAATTAGCCGAAGGATCAAGTGTTGCGGGTGTTTTCACGAAAAATGCATTTTGTGCCGCACCTGTTACGGTATGTCGACAGCATATTGCTCGCGCTGAAGAATTTGAAGAAAGTATCCGCTACTTAGTTATCAATGCTGGCAATGCAAACGCGGGTACAGGCGAAGAGGGAATGACTTCCGCTCAAATGATTTGTGCAGAAGTGGCTGAAGAAGGTTGTTGCAGTTTGCACTCAGTTCTACCTTTTTCAACAGGTGTTATTGGAGAACAGTTACCCTATTGGAAAATTGTTGATCAAGTAGAAAACCTTGTAGATCAGTTAGACTCTGATAACTGGATGAAAGCCGCAATAGCGATAATGACAACCGATACGATATTAAAAGGTATCAGTAAGTCCTTAAAAGTAAACGGTAAAATGGTCACAATTACTGGTATGGCAAAAGGCGCGGGAATGATCGAGCCAAACATGGCAACGCTATTGGCCTATGTTGCGATTGATGCAGGAATCTCACAAACCGAGCTTCAAAGTATTCTTGATGATGCCGTTGTAGGCTCATTTAACAGCATTACGGTTGATGGCGACACCTCAACAAACGACTCGCTAATTTTAATGGCAACGGGTAAATCGGGCGTTGATTTAGAGGGTGAAAATCGAGAAGAAATTGTAGGTTTGATTAATGAAGTCCTTCAAGAACTGGCACAATCTATTATTCGTGATGCAGAAGGTGCGACAAAGTTTGTAACCATAAAAGTTGAAGCTGCACCTGATTATGCCTACGCAAAAGAAATTGCCTATACGGTGGCTCGCTCACCCCTGGTTAAAACCGCATTGTTTGCCAGTGACCCTAATTGGGGGCGTTTATTAATGGCGATTGGTAAATCTCCAGTCAAAGATTTAGATGTGAGTAAACTCTCATTATGGCTGGGTGATACGCAATTGCTAGAAGCAGGTGAACCACTTGAAACTTATCAAGAAGCCCAAGGTCAGATTGAAATGGATAAGGATGAAATCACCATTCGTATTCAATTGAATGCAGGTGATGCACAAGCTGTTGTCTGGACTTCTGATTTATCGCATGAGTATGTGACGATAAATGCCGAATACCGAAGCTGATAAATATAGTACTTGTAATATTAATCAGTGAGTAATTTTTCCGTGCACTACGACTCCGGCTCGGGCTCGGGTACTGCTTTGTTAGTTTACATGGTAGTAGCCCCTCCTGGTTTGAGTCGAAGGGTTAGAAAATAATCTGCATAATATAAGTTAAATAGAGTTGATTTTATGAGAGCCCACCCCCCCCTTTTTTTGCTGTTTTGTACTCTAATTGGTGGCGGTTTATTCATTGCAAACACTCAAACCAGTGCAGAAGATTGCAATGCCATTCGCGCCCAATACCAATGTCCAGTACAAAAACATCGCTTACATTTAAGTTTTGATGATGGAGTAGGGAGTGTCACTCCACAAATCTTAGATATTCTAAAAAAAGAGAATATCAAAGCCACCTTTTTGGTTTTAGGTAATAAAATTGATTGCGATAAATATCAAGCAGGTACAAAGTCATATCAGCTCTGTCAGCAACGCTTTGAAACGCTAAAACGTATCAAGCGTGAAGGGCATGACATTGGATCGCACAGCTACGAACATTATCATCATTCCAAATTATCCCCAGTAGGGCTACAAGGCACGATTGCACATTCACGTTTTTTACTAGAGCCTTTTTTTACAACGGAGCCTGCTATTTTTAGGTTGCCTTATGGTGATGGCTGGTTTAATCAAAAGAAAGTCCCGCAAGTTATGGAGGCGCTTAAGCGTAACGGTTTTGAGCATTTAGGTTGGGAAATGACAGCCTATGATTGGAATGAAAAGTATCAGCATGGCGATCAAATACTCGACAACGTGATGGGGCAAATGTGTGGCAATGGTAAAAGAGGGCGTGACGGTGTGGTTCTTTTCCATGATGGTGTTTTTGAGAACGAGCACGAAGGGCGTGTATTTACCGCAAAAAACCTTGCACGATGGATACCTAAAATGCGTTGTGCCGCTGATTTTGTTCCTTTGTTGGCGGTAAAAGGCCGACAGTTTAAAACACGCTAATGTCCGCTGTTCATCTAGTCCATGTGGTTGTTGGTGTAATCATTAATATAGACAATCAAATTTTGATTGCTAAACGCGCTAATCATCAGCATCAAGGTGATAAATGGGAATTTCCTGGTGGTAAAGTTGAGAAAGCAGAAACCCCGCAACAAGCATTACAAAGAGAGCTAAAAGAAGAGCTGGGTATCGATATTCAATCGGCAAAGCAATTCACAAAGATCAAACATCAATACAGTGATAAAGCTGTGCTACTAGATGTTTATGAGGTTAGAGATTGGAAAGGGGAAGCACAAAGTCGTGAAGGTCAGCCATTGCGTTGGGTTGATAGGTCAGATTTAAAGCACTATGACTTCCCCGCTGCAAATGCTGAAATTTTAAGCAGTCTCGAACCTCACTAGTAGAGATTTTACACAAAAACTAATTTACTGCTAAGCTTAGGTTGAGGAAAGCCTGATTAAGTCCCATAAAATTCTGCTGGCTTACAAGACATCAGATCCTAGGCATAACTTTTCAGAATGGTTTTTCCCTTCGGAAAAGTTATAAGAACGGAGGTGATGCCTTGTAAGCCAGCCCTTTCGGGGCTTAGCCAAGTTTCCAATTTCTTCGTTGTTGATTTTAAGCATAGAATGACTATGCTTAAAATCAATGCCTTGAACTTGGAAACTTGTCGTTGCCAGAATTTATGGGACTTAATCAGACTTTCCTTAAGCGCCTCTGTGTTATAAGACTCCTTATACGGGACTAAAATAAGAATAAATTTGAGACGCTAATCATCCGCATCTAAGGAGCAGTTATGAAAAAATCGACAGTCTTGAGTGAAAAGGCGCTAAAAACAGTATTTTTATTAACCATGTTAGGAACGGTTAGCACAAGCAGTGCTAATGGATTCTTTGGTAACAATAACAATGGCTTCGGTAATTTCTTTGGGGGTAATAATAACGGTTGTAATGACTGGCCAATTTGGACGCCTATGTATTGGATGGAAGAAATGACAGGCAATAGTTTTGGAAATGGCTTTGGTAATAATAATCGTTTTGGAAATAATAACTGTAATAATAGTAATTATGGAGGTGCTTATAATTCTTACCAGTCTCCATATGGTGCCAATCCTTATTTAGTTAGTCCTTATGGTCAACAGGCTTATGCTTATAGACCACCAACTTATAATACATTTAATCGTTTTCCTCAAAGTAGCTATAGCTCAACATCTGGTTTCTCTCCTTTTGGTGGTAGTGGATTTAGTGGTTTTCCAAGTTTTGGTGGAAATTCTTTTGGCGGCAGCCCCTTTAGTAGTAATCCTTTCTCTTCGTTTGGTGGTTCTAGTTCACCGTTTTCATCATTTGGAGATGGCTCACCTTTTAGTAGCTTCGGTTCGCCAATGGGTGGAATGTCTCCAATGGGAATGGGAGGATTTGGATCGCCGATGTCACCTATGTCGATGGGAACAATGGGGATGCCCGGAATGAGCCCAATGAGTAGTTTTGGTGGTTCTTCCTTTATACCTTTTAGGTAGCACGTATACAAAAAAATATTTTAATCATTACCTTTAACAATCTATCATAGTTTATGGTGTTATTTTGTTTGAGAGAAGGTATGCAACTGTCTCTGTGCTTTTGTTCCCCCAAAAAGCTAATTGATGACTAAAGAATCAGATAGGAGAAATATTACCCATAGGTGATTTCTGTTTAACAAAGTCCATGCGCTCTAGAAATTGGGATAATAATCCTGTATCAAGGGTATCTGCTTATATATTTCTCATCATGAAGTCACTTGTAGTGGCACTATCTAGTTCTAGGAAAATATTAAGGTAATTGCCTGTCGTCTTGATGCCAAACTGGATTACCTTATGTGTTCGTTGAGGGTGAACATACAAGAAGGAGGTTTTATAAAAACAGATTATTTGTCACTTTTAAAGGCACTCAATACTACAAATTTCTTATTTGAAGTTATTGTCTTGCAGTTTCCAAAGAGTTTTTTTAGTTTTACATGATAACCAAGGTGGCGATTGCCTATAACCCAAATTTCGCCATTATTTACTAGTTGTTCGTGGCTTTGCCTAAGCATTTGCCAGGCAATCTGATCTCCAACGCTGTGATTTTGGTGAAAAGGAGGATTGCATAAAATTAAATCTACGCCATCGGTGGTATCAGTCGTTTCGGCTTTAAATTGATTAAAACAATCGTTAGTATAAAAATTAGCGTTGATAGTTTTATCGTTGTTATTGAGTTTGTAACTTTGTTCAGAAGATTTAACAGCGCCATAAGACTCATCAATAAAACTAAGCCGTGCTTGTGGTTGTAGTCGGCTTGCAATAATGCCTAATGCGCCATTTCCGCAACCTAAATCGACAATGTGTTTAGAGCTAGGGCACTGTCCCAATTGTTCAATTAAGAAACGTGAACCAATATCGAGTCTATCTTTAGCAAATACATTGGCGTGATTGACCAACGTGAGATCGTGCGCATCATCTCTGAAAGTTTTAGGGTAAGGTGAAGGATGAGATTTTTCATTATCATTGTTTGAAAAAATCAGACGTGCTTTTTTAGTTGCTCGTGAAGTTGTTGTTGTGCCGATAATTTTTTCAAAGGTATTAAGTGTTGATGTATGAATATGCTTGCTCATAGCAGATGCAATGATGGTGGTATCTGCATTGATATATGCTTTTAACCGGCTCAGTTGATCTTCAAGTAATCCTAGTGTTTTGGGTATTTTGATAATGACTAGACTGTAGTGTTGGCTCAAATTTTCACTCGATGGAATAGCTCGATAGTCATTGCTATCAAGCTGATTAAGTTTGAAATTATTAAAAGCCGCAATATGAGCTAAATAAGAATCTGACCAACTATGTATAGGATATTGATGCAAAGCAGTGGCTAATGCGCCAAAACTATCGTTGATTATAAGAATGGTTTGATCAGTTTTTTTTAGCTGTTTTTCAAAAACATGGCTCAGCAATAATTCGTCTGCGGCATCCCATGCGCGCAAGTCTCCCTTAGTTGTTTTTGGGATTCGTTCTAGGGTGAATTTTCCTGATGGTTGTTGCAGTTTTGCCACGGTGTTATCAGTCGTACTATTTTCAGCCACGGTATTCTCAGTTAAGATATTATTCTTCACGATAGTCTCTAATTATTTTTTCAAAGCTCTCTGACGATACGGAAACCGAGGTTGGTATCCATTTCATCAAAGAGGCGTTTTTTACGTGCCGCGCTACGTGAATGTACAGCAGCATCAAACCATGAGCCACCTTTTGTGACAACCCAAGAACTAATTACATCAGAGCTACCGTCACGGTTGCTGTTTAAGTGGGATTCTTGCCAAGGTGAGTCTGTCATCTCCCAGACATTACCATGCATATCATGTAACCCCCAGTCATTCGCAGGTTTTGTGCCGACTTCCAAAGCTTGTGCCATTGGTGCACACTTGGGTAAATACCAGCGTCTTTTTTCTTTTGCTTCGTTATATGGAAAGAGTGAATGAAAGTGAACTTCTTTGCAGGTGACCTCATCACCAAAATGAAAAGCGCTAGTCGTACCCGCACGGGCAGCATATTCCCACTCAGACTCTGTAGGCAAGCGATAACGATTCCCCGTTTGTTTGCTAAGCCAATCTAAATATAAGTAGGCATCTGACATGCGAATATTTATGACTGGTTCTTTACCTTTTGTCCAAATTAACTCAGGACGTAGAAACCACTCAGTCTCTTTTTGAAAGATGGAAAAGTCGTCTGCAGTAATGGTAAAACGTCCTATAGAAAATGGCTTATAAATATGTGAGTAGTGCTGTGGGTACTCTTCTTTACCATGACCAAATTCGTTGTTACTTGAGCCCATTTCATATTTTCCTGCAGGGATGATGGCAAGCTCAGGTGCGCTATTTCCATTTTTTAAAGTATCAGAAAAATAGGGCGATAAATCAAAACTGTCTGCTGTTTCTTTTTGGAGTTGTTTGATTTCTGTAGAGGCTAAATCAGGAAGAAAATGTGTAGTTTTAGTATTTCTTGTATGTGTGGGAGTTTGCATGATAATGTCTTAATATTAAGAAATGCTAATATTATCTCTTTAGTTTGTTAAAAGTTTCAAGTAGATTTATCAGTAAAAAGACAATCAATATCGATAAATATGTACGGTTTTATTTAACTTTAATCTAACTAGGGTACAATTGCTCTGTTTGACTTGATAGTTTTTATTAAGTCCATATAGTGTTATTTATATAATTTTTTGGAGTAAAACCATGCCTTGGAATGAACCAGGTGGAAGTGATAAAGATCCTTGGGGTAAAGGGAATAAAGGTAAGTCAGGAGGAGGCTCAAAAGGCACCGCTGATATAGAAGACATTACCCGTAAGATGAATGAAAAACTTGGTGGGATTTTTGGTAATAAAAAATCTGGCAAACGTAGTGAAGGCCCTAGTGGAACTGCCTTAGCTTTGATTGGATTGGCTTTATTTGCCGCTTGGTTGGCAACAGGTTTCTACACGGTTGACTCTGCTCAGCGTGGTGTTGAGTTCCGCTTTGGCGCCTATACAGAAACGACTAGACCTGGTTTACATTGGCATGTGCCTTATCCAGTAGAAAGTGTTGAGCTGGTTGATATTGACCGAAGCCGTACGGCAGAAGATCGCACACACATGCTTACTAAAGATGAAAATATTGTTGATATTGGCGTGGCAGCGCAATACAGAATTAAGAACCCAGAAGAATATCTTTTTAATGTCTACCTTGCTGATTACGAACGTAATCAATCTATTGGAACGTTATTCCAGGTTATGCGAAGTGCGGTAAGAGAAGTTGTTGGTCGTAATACGATGGATTCTATTTTAAAAGAGAATCGTGGCACTATCGCACCTGATACACAGCAAGTCATGCAAAAGGTATTAGACTTTTACAAAACAGGGCTTGAAGTCATAAAAGTGAACGTAACTTATGCAGAAGCACCGACGGCTGTTAAAGACGCATTTGATGATGCCAATAGAGCGCGTGAGGATAAAGATAGATACAAAAACCAAGCCGAAACCTACGCAAAAAAGGTTGTACCTGTGGCTGAAGGTAAGGCATCACGTTTAAGTGAAGCTGCATTGGCTTATACAGGTCGTATCGTTTCTCGCGCAGAGGGTGATGCGTCACGCTTCAATCAGTTGGTTGCAGAATATCAAAAAGCACCAGCAGTTACGCGTAAACGTCTTTACTTGGAAACTATGGAAGAAGTATATGAAAACACCAATAAGATCATGGTAGATACGAAATCAGGTAATAATGTGATGTATTTACCACTAGATAAAATGTCAGGTGGTTCGAATAGGTCATCAAATTCATCACAAGCATTTGATCCAGCGATAGCAACATCTGTTGAGCAACTAAGACGACAAAATCAAAGTATGAGATCTGGTGGTAGAGATGCTACGAGACAGGGGCGCTAACATGAAAAATATAATTATTATTGTACTAGCTTTAATTGTTTTCATATTTTCAACAGCAACTTATACGGTTGATGAACGTGAAACAGCGATTAAGTTTCGCTTTAAAGAAATTGTAGAAACAGATATCCAGCCAGGTTTACATTTCAAAATGCCGTTTGTGAATACGGTAGAAAAGTTTTCTAAGTTAATATTAACGCTTGATGCTGCTCCAGATCGTTTTCTAACGGGCGAGAAAAAATACGTTAAAGTAGATTTTTTCGTAAAGTGGAAAATTGATAATGTTGATACATTCTATCGTGCAACTCGTGGTGATTTAGCGCGTGCACAAAACCGTCTTGAAAGCATTATGAAAGATGGTTTAAGAAATGAATTTAGTACACGCACAATCCAAGAAGCTATAACGGGTGAACGTGGTGAAATTATGGTTGAACTTCAAAAGAAGGCAGCTGCTTCGGTTAAAGAACTGGGTATTATCATTGTAGATGCACGAGTAAGTCAGATTGACTTTCCTGAATCGGTGAGTGAGTCTGTTTATGAAAGAATGCGTTCTGAACGTCAACGTGTTGCACAGGATTTTCGTTCACGTGGTAAAGCCGAAGGTGAAAGCATAAGAGCGATTGCGGATCGCCAAGCTGTTATTATTGAAGCTATAGCCTACAGAAAAGCAGAAAAAATTCGTGGTGAAGGCGATGCAAAATCAGCTGAAATATATGCGAATGCTTACGGAAAGGATGAAGAGTTCTATGCATTTTACCGCAGTTTAGGTGCTTATAGAAAATCTATGGGTAAAGCTGGTGACATTATGGTTATTGAACCTGACGCTGAATTCTTTAAATATTTTAAAGGTCAAAGTGGGCAATAAGCCTGTACTGATTTTTTAAGTTTTTCATAGTTTTCTAAACACTTTTATATTGTGAACTGGCATGATCTACTAACAGCGCTCGCTTTATTATTGATCTTTGAAGGCTTAATGCCTTTTGCCAGCCCTGAAAGTCTCAAAAAAGTCTATAAAAGTATGGTTGAAACCCCAGAAAGCACCTTGCGCAAAATTGGCTTGGCAAGTATTGTTGCGGGTCTTGTTTTACTTTATCTTACTTAAAATCATTTAAATCGAAACTTTGTTATGAATACGTGGCTACTCCCTGATGGAATCAATGAATCTCTACCTGACGAAGCTGAAAAGCTTGAGGCTTTACGTCGACATTTAATTGATTTGTACGCAACATGGGGCTATCGCTTAGTCATGCCGCCCATGGTCGAGTATTTAGAGTCTCTTCGTGCTGGCATGGGTACACAACTTGATTTACAAACTTTTAAAATCACGGATCAATTAAATGGACGTATGATGGGGGTGCGCGCAGATATTACGCCACAAGTTGCACGAATTGATGCGCATCGCTTATCAAAGGGCGACAAGAACGCAGGTGTAAATCGTCTTTGTTATATGGGTACGGTTTTACGCACACGTTCTGACGAGCAGGGCGGTTCGCGCTCTCCTATTCAAGTGGGCGCAGAGTTATTTGGTCATGCAGGCATCGAGAGTGATTTTGAAATTATCACGCTAATGCTCGAAACTTTACACAGTCTTGATGTAAATGACTTGGTGCTAGATTTGGGCCACGTTGGTATCGCCAGTGGTCTTGCTGATCATGCTGAATTAAGCGATCAACAAAAAAATGATTATTTTGATATGTTGGCGCGCAAGTCTATTCCTGAAATAGATAAGTGGGTTTCAGAGCAAAATTTCTCGCCATCTATTAGTGATATGTTACTAGCATTACCTCTGTTAAGTGGTTCTGTAGATGTTATAACAACGGCAAAAGCTAAATTGAAAGATGCAGGAAAATCAGTGTTAGATGCTTTAGATCATTTGCAAAATATCAGCAAATTGTTAGGCGCAACCTTTCCAGATTTGACCTTGCATATCGACCTTGCTGAAATGCGTGGTTATGCATACCACACAGGGATTATGTACACGGTTTACTTGCCTGGTCGTGGTGCTTGTATTGCACAAGGTGGTCGCTACGATGGTATTGGCGAAGCATTTGGTAATAATCGTCCAGCTATTGGCTTTAGTACTGATTTACGCACTTTGGCGAATTTATCATTTGAGACTACAGCGTTGGTAAATTCTTTAAGTATTAATGGTATTCTTGCTCCTTATGAAATGGATGATGCATTGGATGTAGTGATCGATGATTTGCGCGCGCAAGGTGAACAAGTAATCCGTCAGTTAAATAAAGTGATAACGTTTACTCCAACACAGCAAGGTTGTAATAGAATTATAGAAAAGCAGGGCGATGACTGGGTCGTTGTATCTTTATAAGTTAGTTTTACTTAAGTAGAAAACTGAAGGAAGAGAGAAGGAAAATGGGAAAGAATGTCGTAGTGCTAGGAACCCAATGGGGTGACGAAGGAAAAGGAAAGATCGTTGATCTTTTAACTGAAGAAGCCTCAGCGGTTGTACGCTTTCAAGGTGGTCATAATGCGGGTCATACCTTAGTGATTGATGGCAAAAAGACTGTTTTACACCTTATTCCCTCTGGAGTTTTACGTGAAGGTGTTGATTGTATTATCGGCAATGGCGTAGTGCTGGCACCTGATGCTTTGCTAGAAGAGCTAGAAATGCTCGAGAAAGAAGGTGTGCCTGCGAGCGAACGTTTAATGCTTTCAGAAGCTTGTCAGCTTATTCTTCCTTATCATGTGGCATTAGATATGGCACGCGAAGTCGCGCGGGGTAACAAGGCTATTGGCACAACAGGTCGTGGTATTGGTCCAGCTTACGAAGATAAAATATCTCGTCGTGGTTTACGTTTGGGTGATTTACTTGATACGACACGTTTCACTGAAAAACTAAAAGAGGTTATGGAATACCATAATTTCATGCTTAAAAACTACTTCAAAGCTGAAGAAGTTAGTTACGAAAAAGTATTAGAAGAAAGCCTCGTTATGGCAGAAAAGCTACGCCCAATGGTGGTAGACGTGCCAAATATGCTGCACAAGCTACGCAAGGCTGGCAAAAACATTATGTTTGAAGGCGCACAAGGTACGCTTCTTGATATTGATCACGGAACCTACCCGTATGTAACTTCATCAAACACCACGGCTGGTGGCGCGTGTACCGGTTCTGGCGTTGGTCCAAAGAACCTAGATTATGTTTTGGGCATCACTAAAGCTTACACAACACGTGTAGGTTCGGGGCCATTCCCTACAGAATTATTTGATGATATTGGTGAGCACATCGCCGAAGTCGGGCATGAGCAAGGCGCAACAACAGGTCGCGACAGACGTTGTGGCTGGTTGGATGCTGTAGCACTTCGCCGTGCTATGCAAATCAACAGCATTACGGGCATCTGTGTAACCAAGATGGACGTGTTGGATGAAGTTGAAACCATAAAAATCTGTGTGGCTTACGAGCTAGACGGTGAACGTATGGAAGTACCACCAATCAATACAACAGATTTTGCACGTTGTACTCCAATCTATGAAGAACATGAGGGTTGGATGAGCAAGACGTTTGGAATTACTGAATATGATGATCTGCCTGAGAAAGCAAAGGCATACTTAAAGCGTATGGAAGAGTTGCTTGAAGTGCCTGCTGATATTATTTCAACAGGGCCTGATCGTGATCATACGATGATCGTCAGAAACCCTTACGAAGTTTAAAATGAATTAGTTCTAATGCCCTCGTCAGAGGGTATTTTTATTTGGATAACTAAAAACGTGCGCCTAGATAAACTACTATCAAACTCCACCTCCTTCACTCGCTCTCAAGCAAAATTTGCCATCCGCGGTGGTAAAGTAAAAATTGATGGCATAGTAGCTAAAAATGCCGCTCAACAAGTTACTGAAGAGTCTAATGTGGAATACATGGGTGTCGCTGTCAACAAGGCTCAGCCGCGTTACATTATGTTCAATAAACCCACAGGTGTTGTGTGCGCGAATAAAGATAAAGATCATACCACTGTCTTTGATTCATTGTTTTTGCCACGAATAGACACATTGCACATCGCAGGGCGTTTAGATATTGATACCACAGGCTTGGTGTTAATCACTGATGATGGACAATGGCTACACCGTATTACATCACCTAAGCATGATCACAAAAAAGTATATTTAGTAGCGTTAGATTCACCCATTACAGAAAAACAGATCAGAATTTTGGAAGAAGGCGTGCAACTAAAGAAAGAAAAGAAACGCTCATTACCCGCTGAGATAGAAGTCATCGAAGATCAAAAGATTAAAATGACAATATCAGAAGGTAAATACCACCAAGTTAAACGAATGTTAGCGGCAGTAGGTAATCACGTAGTAAGTTTGCACCGTGAAAGCATTGCTAATATTCAATTGGATGAAAAGCTTGAAGAAGGTCAGTGGCGTGAGCTTATAGAAGCTGAAATTCAGTTTGATTAAGGAAACACTGATCAAGTTCAATTATTTTCAGTTTCCAAATCTGCCGATATTTTCGAGACTGTAACTAATTCTGTGTAACTGCCCGTTTTAAACATAGTCTTTTAGTCGGTCTTCAAACTCGATAATAAACCTATTCAATGCTGGTTTCCAATTTCTAATTGGCATTGTCCATTTCTTTGA
>JALSLX010000081.1 GCA_026988095.1 Thiotrichaceae bacterium | reverse complement strand
CTTGTAGGAGTGTTGTTTAATCCAGAAATAAAGCCCGCACTATATTGCGGGCTTTATTTTTTATGTTATCGCTATAAATATTCTTTGTTATACGATCTGCATTATTTAAAAAGTTTGGCTCGTACCAATCGAAAACTGATATTTGTTGACTTTATTCCTGTCAACTAATGGTGTCGCAAGATTAATATGTATCGTCTTTCCTGTACTAGAGCGCGTTGGGAATAATCTTAAACCAACACCAATATCTGCCATCATTTTGGCATCGTTGCCTTCTCCCCAAGCTGTTCCTGCATCAGCAAAGATTACGGCACCAAATTTCACTAAGTGCAAAGGATACCAATCAAAATGTATTCTCTTTTCTGCCTGCAATAATATTGACTTATTTCCTGTTTGATATGCAATAGGATAGGCTCGCAAGCCTACTCCGCCACCCAATACTAACTGCTCATTGAGTGTTAAGTTATTAGCTATTTTAAATTTTGCTTTTAATGAAAAATCATTACCCTTTTTATTAAAATGATCAATATCCCCTTGAAATGAAATTGTCTCTCCTTGGCGTTTACCTGATCCTAAATATGCCTTAGATGCCACTGATAAAAACCCAAGTGTATTACCCTTTAGCGCATATCCTTTTGAGTATTTTGCTGAGATTTTTAACTGATTATCATCAGAACCAAATGCTTTATTTAATAAACCAACACCAACAGTAAAAGAGCGCCCTAAGGAAACATCCTCTATTTTTCCCATTGTTTTATAGTTTGTTTTTTTAATATAGTTTTCATTAAGTGAGTTATATTCAATCCAAGGGTATGACTCTCTCAAACTTGTTTTTTTAAACTGTGGATCACGAGTCGATTTTAGAAAATCTATCTTATTGATTGTCCATCCCACTTTAAATCTTAGTACTTTATTACTTTTTGAAATCTCAGATATTTCGTGAGGCCTCTTTGACCAACCATAAAAAATAGATGTATTTTGTTTTTCTTCTGTTATTTTATCGTCAATGACTCCTGCTTTATAAAGAGTCGTTGCTTGCTTAAGTTTAGATGCATTAAAGCCCCAAGAGTACTTGCTGTCCAACTCATAAAAAGGACGCTCTAAAGTAAGCCCATAACCTGCCCCATCACTATTATCTTGTAAATCTAAAACCAACCTATTGCGAGTGCCAAATAACTGAGGGTTCTCATAGGAGAATAACTTTGAATCTCTCTTAGCGTCCTTTTTATAATTAAACGATAAACTCTTACCTAGCCCAAACAAATTATGCTCTTCAATTGCTATACCAGAACGATTTTCACCACCCTGCCGTGAGAAGCTAAGCCCTGGCGTTAACGTCCAGTTATCTTGAGTTTTTATACGAATATTAACTTGGCTACCACATAGCAAATACGGCTTTATGGATGCACTTTTAATATACCTTTGCTTACGCAAATTACGCTCACTTTCAGCAAGCTTTTTTTGCTCAAAATGTTCACCCTTCGAAAACAATAATTGATTTCTGATAATTGAAGTCTTTGTTTGAACATGGATTTTATTTGCAAGGCGATGAATTGTCCCGCTCTCTTTAGCTTTTTTTAGATCAAAAATGTCCCCTGCAGAAATATCAATATCACCAATAAGAAGATTATTTTTGACTGCAAATTCATTACGCCAAGGAACGCAGTCATCTGAATATGATAACTGGAACCCTGATAGCGCCAAAAACCCCAACAATGCATGACTAATAATTTTCATTATTTGATTAGTCTTCCCAACGCCCAAACCCAGGAATTTTCACTTGATGCTCATTAAAATTACCTGACTCAGCGCCCTTGTGACAAGCTTGGCACTGACTAAAAGAACCTACCTTTGGATTATTTTTAACCATGCGTGAAGGGATTTCATCATGTTTACGAATAAAGTAAGGGAGTTCCGTAATTCTTAAAGGCACTTTGTTTTTAGGAAAATTCCTGAGCATCTTCTTCGTTTTCCTACTATTTTTTGACCCTAAAGCATAACGAGCAAGATATCCTTTTATTGAATTGCCTGTTTCAGCATCCAGCTCTGCATTTTCGTCAAAGTGATTTTCAAGATTCGCCATCATTTTATTCCAGCTCTTTTCTGGTAGTAAACCTGCTGGGTAGGCCATATGACAAGCACTGCATTCTTCTTTATACAGTGCATTCGTTTTAGTCGTTCCTATCTTCGAAAAAGAGCTTTTTCCTCGTTCTTCTCGCTCATGCTCTTCACTTTCTGAATATTTTCCATCTGCGAAAGCCAGCATATTGCCAAAGCCAAATATGAGTGTGGCCCCTAGCATTGTCGAACCAATTAACCATTGTAGTTTTTTCATTTTATATACGCCTTTTTATTTATTGTTGGCTTAGCCACAGTAGAATGTCGCTTTTCTCTTGTGCATTACATTCTCTTTTAAATGTCCATTTACAGTTTCTTAACAGCCATTTTTTAACTTTTCTCTTCTTGGTTAATCGCTCTGGATTCACCGAAGGAGCCATTGGCTTTATTAACTTCCCCGTCTTTTTATGCTTACCTTCATTTTTAACAGACATAGTATGGCAAGTTGTACAACTGCGTCCATTCACATCTTTATTCCAAAGTTTTTTGCCTCTTTCTGAAGAAGCAGTAGATGCGCCTTTTGCTTTATATTCTTGAATTAACTCTCCTGTAACATCTGCACTTGCCGATGCAAACATGAACAAACAGATAACCGTTGTTAGAAAGCTTTTTCTAATTTTAAAATTCATATTTATCACCCTAATATTAATCTTACTGATTTTCGCGTTTTTTAGGTTTTTTACCTGTGAACATCGCTTTAACGAGATTTTCTTCTTGTAAGAAGGAGCTAAAAATCACACCGCCGATATGTAAAACAACCAAAAAAAGTATTACTGTTGTAAAAAATTCATGTATCTCTTCTAATAATTCCCCAGATAACGAAGCTATAAAAGTCGTTGCTAATGGCCCATCACCCTCTGTAGCAATGATTGATGCTCCTGTAATAACCGTAACTAGTAAACTAATTATTAAAGCAACAATCATTAGTCCTCCTGCTGGGTTATGCCCTAGGTAATGCTTTGCATCTCCAGAAAGCTCTTCTTTGAGATATTTAACTGCCTTTTTTGGGGACACCACAAAATTGGAAAATCGGGCATTAAATGAGCCAATAACGCCCCAAATAATCCTAAACGTAACAAGAAGAAAAATGGTATACCCTGCATAAGAATGAATAACTATCCACTCTCCTTCCGTGACATAAGCGACTACAAAAAATAAGACTAAGGACCAATGGAAGACCCTAACTAAAATATCCCAGACTTTAATGTACTCATCTTTTCTTTTAACCATGAAGTTTACCTTTTCTAAATTTTAACGATGGTGAAGGTTTGAAACCCCCACCACCGACCTCTTAATTTTTAAGTACGGTCGTTATCGTTTCCATTGCAGCTGTTATCATTTTCATAGCGGTCATTGTCGTCTCGGTCATTGTCGTCTCGATCATTGTCTCGGTCATTGTCGCCATTACAGTCGTCATTATCATTTCCATCACGACCATCATCATCGCCATATCCATTTTGATGATCGTCATCATCACGATCATTTATGCCGTCATTATCATCATCGTTATCATCTCTATCTAAAATGCCATCATTATCATCATCTTCATCAATTGAGTTTCTTTTTCCATCATTATCAAGATCAACATCTTTACCGTTTGGCACGCCATCGCCATCTAAATCATTATTCGTATGTCGCTCTTTACTATCTTCGATACCGTTACCATCATCATCTAAGTCATCATGATTTAATTCGCCATCGTTATCATCATCTTCATAAGCATTAACAATGCCGTCTCCATCTTTATCCAATGGGTCTGTACCTTTTACGACAACATTTGCATCTTTATCATTAAGGGCAACCACTTGCTTGGTATCAATAACATCAGCGATACCATCTCCATCAAGGTCACTACGTGTTAGGTTTACATCCATTAATTCATTTCCAAGGTCGATGTCTCCACCTGCACTTGTTACTGCTGTGCTTACCTTTCCATTTGCATCCATAAATTCTACGGGAGTAACGACTTTATTTGCATTAGTAGGGGTTACACCTTTAGGGTGTGTAATAACAACCACCCTACACGGTATATTTACAGGAAGTGTATCAAGACTAAATGGATGCTCTGCAGTGCCTCCATTACTATCTGAGTCAACCGTATGAATTGAGCCATCATCACAGTACGCTTCTATAGTAGTACCTGGTACATTACCCTTTAATGAATATTGGCTAACTGTTCCAGAACCAGTCGTACCACCTCCGCCACACGCCGTTAATAATAAAGCACTTGAAATTACACTAGCTAATGTTGTCTTGTTCATAATATGTATCCTGTGTTTGTTATGTCTTGTTAATTGTTTGTATCAGTGTTTTCATTAACACCGTGAGACACAGTTTAAAGACAAATAATTATAAAAATATTGGCTAAATGTCTATTTTAGAGAGTATTAGGTCATTTGCCCCATAACAACTGGACAAAGAACCTATACGGTAAACTATTATTTTATATATTTAGAGCTTGCCCATACTTTTATCCGTACTTTTATCCGTACTTTTATCTGTTATAATTTTAGTGACTCCATTTGTCTTAAAGGAATTTATGATATTTAACTTTAAAAATATGACAGTAAAAGACTTAATATTAATAGCAATGTTATTTCTTGTTATAGCTATTAATACTACCGACTTCCTAAAAGATATTTTGCATGGTGATGACTGGTTACATGTTACTTTGGAAATGATCACAGTATTTTTATCTTTATGGGGAATTGTGATGATTGTTCAACAAATTAACAATCGTTCTTTACGAATATCACAATTAAATAAAGAAGTACAAAAAAGCCAAAAAGACTTAGCGCTTTCTCGTACAAAACTAAAAGAAATAGGTCGCGAATACAGTATTTATTTACACAAGCAATTTGATGACTGGGGCTTAACACCCAGTGAAAAAGACGTCGCCCTTATCTTACTAAAGGGATTAAGCTTTAAGGAAATGGCAGAAGTAAGAGATACCAAAGAAAAAACGATTAGACAACAGGCATCAACCATTTATAAAAAATCAAATGTATCAGGCAGACATGAGTTTGCAGCTTGGTTTTTTGAAGATATGCTTGTTTAGGAAAGAATCTATTATCTTTCTGACTATTGCAATAAAGCATCACGTATTTGCATATAAGCAATTAAAAATTCAAACAGCATTCTCCAAAATAATTCCATAAATAGAAATGCAACGATAAACGCTAGAATAAGTTTAATTTTTTGTTTACTGTTTAAAACACCCCATAGTGCTGATTTTCCTTTATCGTGGATAACCTCCATCAAATGGTACTTTTTTGTAAACCATATTAAAAATGCCCATACAAAACTAGGAAAAATAACTGCGCCAAAATAATAAAAAACAATGAGGACTGGAATACTAATAAAGTCTTTAAAGCTAAGAAAATCCATAATAATTATTCCTTATTTTTTACTCCAATATCGCTGCATTTCAAAATATAAAAACGATGCAGTCCATGTGATTAACAATAATCCTGTTAATGATTCTACCCCTACAAAATTCCTGATTGCACCATGGGGTTGAATATCACCAAAACCTAATGTTGTGTAAGTTGTATACGAAAAGTACACACTGTCCATGAGTGAGCCATCAAAATCTCCTGATAAACTACCTAGTTTTTCAAATTGAGGTAACAAGTAATAAATAATTGCAAAAAGCCATACTTCAATACTATGCGCAATGAGCGCCCCAAATACCCCTAGAACAATTCTAAAGCGATGCTTAATTTTCATTTTAGGAATAGCGTTAGACATCCGATATAAAAACTCATAATGAATAAGCACCACAAGCATAATAACCAACGTGTTAATTATAAAGATCATTATTTCTCCAATACTTATGCCCGCTACTAAGAAGTATTCCTACCAACGAGACACACCACTCATTTCTATCATAGAAATAGCACAACACCTATTTTTACACATTTACTGACCTAACTTTTACAGAGCACTTAAATTTTCAGTTTCATTTAAGGTAGCACAGGTATATTAATAGTCTCTAATATAAATTAACCAAAAGGTCACAATATGAAAAACTTAATTACTACTGTATTTAGTGTATGCGCAACATCTTTGTTATTAACGGCATGTGGAAGTGATTCTGTCACTGATAATAGCCCACTGGTTACACCAAACCTTAACGATACAGAAATAAGCAGTTTACTCTTTATGCGTGAAGAGGAAGAACTTGCGCGCGATCTTTATCTTGATATTTATGAAGCAAAGGGTAGTAGACTCACTACATTTAAAACAATATCTGATAACGCAGAAACAAAACATGCTGACGCTATGCTCTCATTGCTCACAAAGTATGGTATTGATGACCCATCTACAGGTGCTCGCAATACCTATACCAGCACTGAGTTACAAGACTTATATGATTCACTCTTAAGCGATGCAATAGGTAGTGACGACCTTGCCGCTCTTAGAGTTGGCGCATTGGTTGAAGAAGAAGATATTTTTGATATTAATACACACAAAGACAATATATCAACAGAGCATACCGATATCATTGCAACCTATGATAAATTATTATGTGGATCACGAAATCATTTACGTGCTTTCGTAAAAGAAATTGAATTAATCTCTGGGTCAACCTATGTTACTCAAGTGCCAGCGTTAGATACTGAAGTACGTGCCATTTTGAGTACCCCACAAGAACGCTGTGGAAACTAACATTAAATCCAAAAATTTTCAGCTTCATTTAAGGTTTTGGTATTAATATCAACCTTGCTTGGTTTATAAAGCACTACAATAGAAAAGAACGCTGATTGTTTTGATCAGACGTTCTTTTACTGCAAGCTGAAAAGGAGAAGCACGTATGAAAAATGTAAAAGTACTATGGGCGATCATTATTTTGCTACTAGGTCTATCTGGTTTTTTAGTTAATAAATTTATTAGCGGAGAAGTTACGCCAAATGAAGATGGTCGTACAAATGTTGTATTAACCAAAGATGAAAGAAACTTGATACTAGACGAAATGCGTGCCTTTTTAGTTAGCGTGCAAAATATCAGCCAAGCAATCACAGAAAAGGATATGGATAAAGTTGTAACACTTGCACACAAAGCAGGTATGGCAGCAGAAGCAGGCACACCAGGTTCTTTATTGCAAAAAATACCACTTAGAATGAAGAAGATGGGCTTTGGTGTTCGCGGTCAGTTTGATGAGATTTCAGCATCCGCAAAAGAGACTAAAGACCCTGCTGTTGCACGTAAGCAACTCGATAATTTAATGAATACTTGTATTGCTTGTCATGCAATTTATCGTTTGCCTGAACCCCAATAGAATACAAGGAAGATAAAAATGAGATTTGTAAAAGTGTTAATAGCTACATCTCTTAGTATTATATTTTTAAGCTCTGCTTTTGCTAAAGATGACCCTCGAACACCTATTGAGTTAACAGAAAGTGAACGCAATCTTGTACTAGAAGAAATGCGTACCTTCCTTGATACAGTGAGAAGTATTACCGTCTCACTAAGTGAAGAGGATATGAATAAGATCGCCAAATCTGCAAAAAAGGTAGGTATGGCGGCAGCTGGTGGAGTGCCTCCTGAGCTTACAGCAAAGTTACCGCTACAGTTTAAGATGTTAGCGATGAAAATACATAAAGGATTTGACCAAATCGCATTAGATGCTACTGAAATGGGTGATAAACAACAAACATTAGAACAGCTTGGTGCTTTAATGGGTAATTGTGTGGCTTGCCATGCAATTTATAAGCTACCTGCACCTAAATAAGCTAAAACAGGTTTTTATTTTACCCACCCCCCCTCTTTTTCGCTGTTTTGTATCTTAGAAAACATACTTTCTTTATACAAATCATCGAAATAAAGGGGGGGTGGCTATCAATAAGAGCTTTAAATTTAACCTGAATCAGTGACTTCACTACGGCACAGTACGCAAGCTATTGATTCATCACGAGTTTAAAAAATACCCGCTTAACCTATGGGTGAAGCTAAGATTTTTTAAAATCTCGTGCTAAACCAACATCTTACGCCCTGTTATCCGCATTGAAGTCACGGATTCAGGTTTAAGTTTCAAGGCCACTTATGAAAAAGATATTCAAAAACTTTATATTTCTTCCTCTCATTTTAGGCGGTGCTATTGCATTGGTTGTTTGGCAGGTGAAATCAAAGCCGCCTGTCGAACATGAAGATGTTGGCTACCCTAGCAAAGCGGTAGAGGTTATTAATATTGATAAAATTCCGTTTCGTGCACGTGCTATGGCATTTGGAAACGTAGAACCAAAGGTTTTACTAAAGGCAAAATCAGAAGTTAGTGGTAAAATTAGCTATATCCATCCCGACTTAAAAAAGGGTGCTAGTCTAAAAAAGGGAACGGTTGTTCTGCGTATTGAACCAACCTCATTTGAAATATCGCTTAACCAAAGCAAAGCAGGTTTGGCCGGTAGCCAGTCATCACTAGCGCAGTTACAAGCGGAAGAAAAAAGCACAAAGCGAGCGTTGAGCATCGCGCAAAAAAATCTTAATGTTGGAATAAAAGAACGTAACCGCATTAAAACACTGTGGGATAAACGCTTAATTTCTCGTTCAACGTTGGATAAAGAGGAGCAGCAAGTTCTCGCGTTACGCCAACAAGTGCAAGATATTCAGGGTAAGCTTTCAAGCTATGCAAGCCGTAAAGCGGCTACGCGCGCACAAATCACACAATCTAAAAGTCAGGTAGACCAAAGTAAAGATACGCTAGGTCGCACAGAAGTACGCATACCTTTTGATGCACGAATAGGTGCAGTAGCCGTAGAAAAGGGTGAATTTGTACCCGCAGGTGGCTTACTTTTTGAAGCTTTAGGCGTACAAGCCGTTGAAATTACAGCGCAACTTCCTACTAAACAATTCCGCCCTTTAATTAATGGTTTGGGCAGTAAAAAACCTAACTCATCCATTAATTTAAGTGACCCTAAAAGCTTACAGATGGCTTTAACGAATATGAACTTAGAGGCACGTGTGCGTTTAGTGGGTGACTCTGATGAGGCAATATTTTGGAAGGGAAAATTAACACGCATCAGTGAGTCCGTTGACCCTACGCGCGACACACTAGGTTTAGTGATTGCGGTAGATCACCCTTATGATGACATTATCCCTGGTAAACGACCGCCTTTATTAAAAGGTATGTATACCGCTGTGGAGCTTTTTTCTCCCGCTAAGCCTACACTGGTTTTACCCCGAAAAGCAGTTCACCAAGGTCGCATATATATTGCCGATGAGAACAACACATTAAAGATTCAAGCCGTTCACATTCTGTTTCAACAAGGAGACATGGTTGTGCTTGATAGCGTAAAAGACAAATCATTATTGGGTCAAAAGATTATTATTAGCGATGTGATCCCCGTTATTGAAGGCTTGCCCCTCAAAGTCATTACTGCTGAGGAATATCAAAAAAACTTAGCCCTAAAAGCACGAGGTGAAATGATTCAACCTATTTCCAATAATGGTGCAAGCAAGTGATACGTTATTTTATAAAGCACCCTACTGCGGCTAACATCCTAATGATGGCAATTGTTGCTATCGGCCTTGCCTCTGTAACTTATTTGAATAAGGAATCATTTCCATTACTCAAACCGAGCAAAGTTCAAGTTAATATGGCTTACCCTGGAGCTAGCCCTGCGGATGTTGAAGATGCAATTTGTAATCGCTTAGAAGATGCTACCGACGGTATTAGTTTCCTTAAAGAACAAAAGTGTGATGCCCGCGATAATATGGCAATCCTCACTTTAGAAATGCACGAAGCAGGTGACATTAAAGCCTTTTACGATGATATTAAAGCGGCAACAGATGGCATTTCAGATTTCCCTGCCGAAGTAGAAGACCCGATTATTACCCAGCTAGGGCGTATTAGTCGCGTGGCTAATATTGCAGTGACTTCCAAAAACCTGACGAGCTCAGAGTTAAAAGCACTTACTGAATACTATCGCACCAAATTATTGGCTACACCCAATATTCCTATCGTGTCAGTGTCTGGTTTTTCAAAGCATCAGCTACAGATTTTAATTAGCCCTGACACCCAATTAAAGTATCAACTCAGCGTGCAAGACATTGCCAATCTTGTGGGCGCGCAAGCCATTGAATTACCTGCTGGTACGCTCGAAGGTAGTGAAACTTCCTATCAAATACGCTTTGATAATGTGCGTAAAACAGCAGAAGAATTAGCAGACTTAGTCATCCTAAATTCACCTAATGGCGGTGAAATAAAGTTGGGCGACATTGCTAGAATTGTAGATAAGTTTGAAAAGCGCGAAGAGCGTATAGAATTAAACGGAATTCCTGCAGGTATTTTACAAGTTAATAAAAATACCACAGATGACACCCTAACTGTTTTTGATGCGATGCAAGACTTTGTACAAGCGGAAAATCAAATATTACCCGTTGGCACTAAACTAACGATTACGAATGACGGTGCGTCACTGGTTCGTGATCGCCTTGTATTGCTCTTAAAAAATGGTTGGCAGGGTTTGTTACTAGCTGGGCTTGCTCTATTTTTATTCTTTAATTGGCGTTACACCTTTTGGGTGGCACTCGGATTACCCATTTCATTTTTGGGTGGTTTGGCCATGATGGTCATGTTTGGCGTTACCATCAATATGATTTCAATGATTGCCTTACTTATGGCTATCGGTATTTTAATGGATGATGCTATCGTATTATCCGAAAGCATCGCACATGAATATAAAAAAGGGAAATCACCACAGCAGGCAGCTATTGACGGCACGCAACGTGTTTTGGCGGGTGTTTTTGCATCATTCCTAACCTCCGCTTTTTTGTTTGGGAGTTTGTTTATGATGAAGGGGGACATGGGTCAAATTCTTGGTGTACTCCCTGTTGTATTACTTTCTGTTTTAACCGTAAGTTTAATTGAGGCATTCTTAGTATTGCCTCATCACTTGATGCATTCTTTGCAACACGCCCATCATAAAGAGCCACCAAAGATGCGTATTCGCTTTGAGAAAGGCTTTGATGTATTGCGTGAAGGTATGGGTAAACTTGCAGATATTGCTATTGACTATCGCTACATTACCGTTGGTGTTGCGCTCGCAATGCTGGTGCTTTCGGTTGGCTTAATTGTCACAGGCACGGTTAAATTCAAAGCATTCCCTGATCTTGAGGGCAATACAGTTGATGCGCGTATTCTGCTGCCACAGGGTACACCACTGGTTGAAACAGAACGAGTGATGGATACCATTCTTACTGCTTTGGATAAAACCGTAGAAACGCTTAATAAAAATGAGCCAGAACCTCTTGTTAAAAATGTACAGCTAAGCTACGGCGTACATGGTGATGTGCCTGAAAATGGTACACATTTAGCCACTCTCAGTTTAGATTTATTAAGCACCGAAGTGCGCAACACAAAAATGGCAGAATTTACCAGCCTCTGGCGCAAAAATAGTGGTGATTTACCGAATGTTCTTAGTGTGCAATTTCGTGAACCCAAAATAGGCCCCGCTGGTAGAGCGATTGAAATTCGTTTAAGTGGCCCTGATCTTAATAAACTATCGCAAGCTTCTGGCGAATTAAAAAACTGGTTACGAGGCTATGATGGTGTCTCTAATTTATTGGATGATTTACGCCCAGGCAAGCCACAATTTATCGTTAAATTAAAACACGGCGCATTATCCGCAGGGGTGGATTCTCGCAGTATTTCGGCTCAATTACGTTCTGCTTATCAAGGCTCTAAAGTCACTGATATTTATAAAAACCGTGAGGCTTATGAGATTATTGCCAAGCTTGATAGTAAGCCCAATCAAGAACTTGAAGATTTTGACGAGCTAACGGTATTTTCTAAAAAAGGTGAGCCAATCCCACTAGCAAGTGTTGCCACAATTACTGAAAAACGTGATTTTGCGCGAATTGCTCACTACAACCACAAACGTACTATTACAATTTTTGGTGATGTTGATGCAGAAGTAGCCAACACGGCAGAAATTATCGCCTCAACAGAAAAAAACTTCTTAGATGGCTTAAAAGTGCGATACCCCAGCATCACGTTTAGCCTCAAGGGTGAGGTTGAAAATGGAAATGAAACAAAAACATCTATATTAACAGGGTTTGGTTTAGGCGCTTTGGGAGTGTTTTTACTTTTAAGTTTAATCTTCCGTAATTATCGTGAGCCAGCCATTGTTATGCTCAATATTCCATTGGCACTTATTGGGGCTGTATGGGGTCACTTTATTATGGGATTAGATTTCACCTTGCCTAGCATGATTGGCTTTGTGTCGCTTGCCGGCATAGTGGTGAATGACTCGATATTGTTAGTAGTCTTTGTTAAAAATCACGTTGAAGATGGAATGGTTTTTCACGATGCTGCTAAACAAGCAGTACGAGATCGCTTTCGTGCAATATTCCTAACCTCTGTTACTACCGTTGCAGGTATGGCTCCATTGTTATTTGAGACCAGTACACAAGCTCTTATTCTGGTGCCATTAGTAACCAGTATTGTTTTTGGCATGGTTACTTCAACGATGCTGATTATGCTGGTATTACCTGCCATGTACGGAATTATGGAAGATATTGGTTTCTTGAAGCTCAATAAACAGTCAAATGAAAATAGGATCGCCACAACTTAGTTTACCTTCTGCTTATCGGGCGATAGACCCCATTAGTTTATTACAACCGATTCTAATCGGGTAAAGTGACTCAATAATCTAGTTTATTTTGACAGACATTAGGTAATTAAGTATATTAGCGTATGATAATATACTTAATTTAAATGGTGAGCATTATGCTACGAATCTTTGCCCTTGGTTTTACCTTAATTTTCTCTACAACATTTTCAATGACCGCATCTGCTTGCGATGATAAGCCTTGCGAAGCCGCTTATATTGCATCAACAAAACAATATTCAAATAATAGCGTACGTCATGCAGAAACATATAAAAGTGAACGCCATGCTCATGCTAAAAATAGAGAAAGAAGAGCTTACGCGTTGTATGTACATATGCACTCGGGAAAAAATATTCCTGAAGGCTTTAAATAAATAATAATTTCGCCAAAAGTATTGGCCTATTAGTCCCATATCTCCAAACCCTTCGATTCCGATCAGAGAACTAATCAGAAGTAGCTCCCTGATCGGAGGCAAGCGTGCGAGGAGTATGTAAATATTTTTTGAGACTATTAATACTAACCACCCCCCCTGTTTTTCGATGATTTGTATGTTTATAGACTAAATATTCTATTCTTAAATCATACAAATCATCGAAAAACAGGGGGGGTGGTTAGTAACTTAAGCCTTTTTAGGCTGTTTTTTCTTACTTTGTCACTAATGCAACACGAATAGAGTCTAACTTGAGCCTTGCTTGCTCTAAATATGATGCCAGTGCCTTTGTGTTTGCCTCTAATATTTCTATTTCTTCTTTTCTGATATTTGGATTCACTTCTGCAAGTGCGCGAAGGCGCTCCACATCCTCTTTTGCTTCTGCGATCATCAAGTTTTGTGCTTGTTGCACAATTTTAATTTGCTTAGGCTTTGATAAATTTTCAGCTATCTCTACCAATTGCTGAATTTGTGGGCGCGCATGTTGAATTAACTCTTGAGTCGTTTGTTTATTTACGTGTGATGCATGACTATTCATACTGGCGTGTGAAATCACATCGCTTAGATTTCTACCCGTATTGTCCACGACAATACGTACGGTTGATTCTGCTAAATAGCGGGGCAGTTGCAAATATTTTGGAGCAGGGCAACTTACGGTAAATATTGCTTCTAACATGAGCGTGCCCGCGTCGATGGTATCGGATTCTAACTCTAATGCACAAAAAGTCGCATTACCAAATTCGCTGGTGAGTATCATATCCATCGCGCCAGTCACCATCGGATGCTCCCACGTTATGAAGTGCATATCCTCGCGAGACAGTGCAGTATTACGATGATAGGTAGCGGTTAAACCATCTTCTGGCAAACTAGGAAATGTCCCATTCATCATGTGATCTGTTGGTTTAACTATAAAACTATCGCTGCCATGTATTTGTTGATCAACACCGTATTGGTCAAACACATCGTCCATGTATTCGCTAAGATCATTCTCTCTTGCTAACGTTTCAAGCTCATCAATGACTTCTTGTGCGTGCTCTTTATGACAAGAGTTTAGCTCTAACAAACGGTCACGGCCTTGTTGCATTTGTGTGAGTGTTTCATCAACTAAAGCTTTGGTTCTAATGACTAAGTCATCAAACTTATCGTTATCATTGCTGAGTAATTCACGTTCGATTTCATTCTCAAACACTTCAAAAATGCTGTGTCCCACTGAGCAGACGTGTTGAAACGCATTTAAGCCTTGGTGATACCAATTGAGTAACTTCTCTTGCGCTGTATTTGTAAAATAGGGCACATGGAGTTTGATGGTTTCGGTTTGCCCGATACGGTCTAAACGCCCGATACGTTGTTCTAGCAAATCAGGGTTTAGCGGAAGATCAAACAGGATTAGATGATGTGCGAATTGAAAATTACGCCCTTCACTGCCAATTTCTGAACATAATAATATCTGTGCACCCATCTCATTATCTGCAAAATAAGCAGCAGAGCGGTCGCGCTCAATAATACTTAAACCTTCGTGGAAAACGCTGGCATTTACTGAGGTACGCAATCGTAGATATTCTTCAAGTGCTAGTGCAGTTTCTGCATAGGCACAGATTAATAACACTTTTTCTTTAGGGTGGCTCTCTAACCAATCAACCAACCATTCAACGCGCGGATCTTCAAGTATCCAATCGCTAGGGTCTGCTGAAAGCTCGGGGTGTAGTTGTAAATCTAAACTTTCAGAACCTAAAGATGATTGCGTCGCTATTTGATAAATTTCGGGTAGTTCAAGTTTATATTCGTGTAACTCACGCTGAGGGAAACCACCAACAGAGTCACGTGTATTGCGATAAAGTACACGCCCAGTACCATGACGATCTAACAAGCTCTGAATAACGCTTTCAACCACTGAGGCTTTGTCTTCTTCACTTTCAAACGCTTGGACAGCTTCTTTGCCCAGATACTTTTCTAGTTTTACGAGTTGTTTTTCATCATATAAATCACTATTAGGGTCAAGCAACCACTGAACCAGTTCATTAACTGGCTTGTAGTTTTCCTCTTCCTTAATATAGCTTTGCAAGTCAAAAAAGCGATCAGGGTCTAGCAAACGTAATCGTGCAAAATGCCCTTCTATGCCTAATTGTTCAGGCGTTGCTGTGAGTAATAATAAGCCTGGTACTTTTCGTGCGAGTGACTCTATACAAACATATTCATTGCTGATGTGTGATTCACTCCAGCTTAAATGGTGCGCCTCATCCACAATCATAATATCCCAACCTGCATCAACGGCTTGTTTATGGCGAATGGGGTTTTCTGTAAGAAATGATAAGTTACATAAAACTAGCTGGGCACTTTCAAATGGGTTTACACGTTCATCTGTATCTCCTTCTTCTTCAATGGCGAAACAACGCTCTTCATCTAATACCGTAAAGTGAAGATTAAAACGGCGAAGCATTTCAACAAGCCACTGATGTACCAGAGTTTCTGGCACAACGATTAAACAGCGATTTACACGCTCGGTTAAAAGTTGTTGATGCAAGATCAAACCTGCTTCAATGGTCTTACCCAAACCAACCTCATCTGCCAATAAAACACGCGGTGCATGGCGCATAGCGACTTGATGAGCGATATAAAGTTGGTGAGGCAATGCCTGAATACGTGGCCCCAGCAAACCATAACTATCAGATTTTTGTTGGTGATAAAGATGATCAAGTGTTTCTACACGGAGTTGAAAATACTTATTTTTATCTACCTGCCCTGCAAATAAACGATCTTGTGGTTGGCTGAACTGCGCAAAGCTGTCTAGCTCTAGCTCGTGCATTCCTACTTCATTGCCACTCTCATCGATGTATTGATAAACAATACAATGATTGTGTTCTAAGTGCCCTGTAACCGTGTAGCTTGAGCCGCCTTCTGCTTGAATCACTTCACCTACAGGGTATTTAACACGGTTTAAAGGTGCATTATCAATGGCGTAAACGCGTG
>JALSLX010000080.1 GCA_026988095.1 Thiotrichaceae bacterium | reverse complement strand
TCTGTACATGGTTGCAGTTCCTTAGTTCTGAGTCGTATCAGAGGGTTTTACCCTGCAAATTTAGGTACTGCAACCTCTATTGGCTATTTGGCATAATTTATCTCGGACAGTAGTGGGTATTCACCAGTATGACGAGTATTATATTCCATATCAATCAATCGCTTAGTGCTTAATTCAACGGTATTGGTGGGGTGGCTAGTTAAAAGTGTTTTAGTAAGTGTATTAAACTTCTGACAGGAGTTGATTTGTCATGCTTTCAGCCTGACTAGCGTAACCTGAGCCATATAAATTAAAATGATTCAGAATGTGATAAAGATTGTAGAGGTTTTTTCTTGTTTTGTAGCCAGAGTCTACTGCAAAGCTATTTTCATACGCATTATAAAAATCGGTATTGAAGCCACCAAAGAGTTCTGTCATCGCAATGTCAGCTTCTCTATCCCCGTAATACATTGCAGGGTCATAAATTACGGGATTGTCATTCATATCACTGGCGCAGTTCCCGCCCCATAAATCACCGTGTAATAAAGAGGGTGTAGGAGAGTAGTCAGTGAAGAATAATGGTAACAATTCTGCCAATTTTAATCCTGCATCATAAGCTTTTGTTGCATAGCCTTTATTTTTAGCAAGATTAAGTTGATAAAGTAAGCGTTCATCTCTCCAAAATGTTGACCAGCTCTCATGTGTTTTATTAGATTGTAATGTTGAGCCAATATAATTATTTTGTGTCCAGCCAAACTGTTTGAAAGGAGATGTTGTTTGGTGCATTTGTGCGAGTTGCTCACCTATTTTTTTCTGGTTTGTAAGTGGTTTCAGTGAAATATATTCAAGCACTAAATAGCTAAATTTTGCGGTACATCCATGAAGTATTACATCGGGAGTGCGAATGCTAGCGTTTTTTGCAATTTCCTGAAGTGCATGGGCTTCAGCAATAAACATACTTTCTAGTTCAGGTGAGTTTGTTTTAATGAAGTATTGCTTATTGTTACTGTTGGTAACTTTCCAAGCTTGATTAATACAACCGCCAGAAAGTGGCTCAGTCTTTATAAAGTGTGTAGAGTGATCTTTTATTTTGCTAAGTTGAAGCTCTATTTCACGCCATTTACCGTCCATCAGAGAAAGTCTCATTGTTTTGTTAAATATGATTTAATAGATATTGCCTAAGATAATTCAATAAATGAATTGAAAAGTTAAACTGTTACAGCTCTAAGCTGTGTTTAAACTACTAATTATTATAAATAAAACACTATATTAAGCAGGCAAGATACCTCAGCATGGTTATATTTTTATGAAATACAAAACAAAAAGAAAATCACACAATACTGGTTTTACACTTATTGAAATGATTGTAACGGTTGCTATAGTCGCTATATTGTCTTCTATGGCAGCCCCTAGCTTTAGAGGGATGCTTGAAAGTAATAGAGCAACAGCAGAGGCTAATGAATTGGTTTCTGGTTTATTGTTAGCTCGAAGTGAGGCAATTAAAAGAAGGAATAATGTAACGTTGTGCACCAGTACAGATCAAGCCAGCTGTGCAGGAAATGGAGTACAAAATTTCTCTGAAGGTTGGATTGTTTTTCAAGATTGTAATAATAATCAAGTGCTAGATGATGCTACTTTAGTTGATTGTGGTAATGCAGCAACACAGTTCGAGGTTATTATAAAAGCCCAAGCAGGGTCGAATAAGATGGAGGTTAAGAAAGATGCACCTCCCGCTGGCACAGAGCACTATTTCACATATAAGCTTACGGGGAGGCCAGAAGCAGCTGTAACATTTGAGGTTAAAAAACCGGGTAGCACTACCGTTTTAAAAGAAATTTCCGTTGCTCGTACGGGTCGTATAAAGTCAGTAACTTGTCATGGTGGTACTTGTCCCTAGGACAAGCTCCTAGCTAATTGTATTATCGAAGTTCTTTTGGTAATACAAAAGAAACATCTTCAACAATCCCTTGATCATCAGGAAGAACTTCTGCTCCTAATGAAGCGAGTTTCTCATTAACTTCTTCAACCAGTATCTCAGGTGCAGATGCGCCAGCTGTGACTCCTACAGTCATATTGTCGTCACTAAACCATGCATCATCAATATCATTAGCATCATCGATTAAATAAGCGGGAATCCCTCTTTTTTCTGCAATTTCTCTTAAGCGATTTGAATTAGAGCTATTGGGTGAGCCAACGACTAATACGATATCGCACCGATCAGAAAGTGTTTTTAAAGCATCTTGACGATTCTGGGTGGCGTAACATATATCATCTTTTTTAGGGCCTTGTATCTTTGGGAATCGTTCACGAAGTTGATCAATAATAATGGCAGTATCATCCATTGATAGTGTGGTTTGGGTTACAAAACCTAATTTTTCAGGATTGTTTACAAGTAGGTTGTCAACCTCGCTGGGAGAATCAACACGGTATATTTTTCCACCAAAGCTGTCATCGTATTGGCCCATCGTGCCTTCTACCTCGGGGTGACCTTTGTGCCCGATGAGAATGGTTTCTCTGCCTTCCTTGCTGTAGCGAAAAACCTCCATGTGAACTTTGGTTACAAGTGGGCAAGTTGCATCAAAGACTTTTAATCCTCGTTGTTTGGCTTTGTCTTGAACAGCACGAGAAACACCGTGCGCACTAAAAATCACCGTTGCTCCATCAGGGACTTCTTCGAGTTCATTAACAAAAATAGCACCTTTATCACGTAAATTATTTACAACAAAACGGTTGTGAACAACTTCGTGTCGTACATAGATAGGTGCGCCCAATAAATCGATGGCACGATTTACTATTTCAATAGCGCGGTCGACACCGGCACAAAAACCACGTGGATTAGCGAGGGTAACTTTCATAAAAGAGTGCTCTATAAGTAAAACCAAAGAATAATCACTATATTATCAGGAATTTATTAGACCACCCCCCCTGTTTTTCGATGATTTGTACGAATTAGTGATTTATCAGCTCACTTCAAACTTATACAATGTAAACAAACCTGAATAATCATGAACACAATTAATTGTAAAAGGAGTAAAAATGAAAATATTGTTGATAGGTAGCGGTGGACGCGAGCACGCACTTGCATGGAAGCTAGCTAAATCACCAAAAGTTGAAACAATATTTGTGGCTCCAGGCAATGCGGGTACAGCATTAGAACCAAAGGTAGAAAATATCGCGATAAATGCTGATGATATTAATGGACTACTTGATTTTGCTAAAACGAATGAAGTTGAGCTGACTGTTGTTGGTCCTGAAGTGCCATTAGTGCTGGGTGTTGTAGATTTATTTGCCGAGGCGGGCTTGAAATGCTTTGGGCCAACTAAAGGGGCAGCGCAACTTGAAGGCTCTAAAGCATTCTCAAAAGACTTCTTTGCGCGCCATAATATTCCAACAGCCGCCTATGGTAATTTTACAGACATTGATAAAGCAATCGCTTATATAAAAAGCCAAGGCGCTCCTATTGTAGTAAAAGCCGATGGTTTGGCAGCAGGTAAAGGAGTCATCCTGGCAGAAACAGAAGAAGAGGCAATTGTAGCCGTGAAAGATATGCTGGCAGGCAATACTTTTGGAGATGCTGGACACCGAGTCGTCATTGAAGAATTTCTAGTGGGAGAAGAAGCAAGCATCATCGTCATTGCAGATGGTAAGAACTACTTGCCAATGGCAACTTCGCAAGACCATAAAGCACGTGACAATGGTGATACTGGTCCGAACACGGGTGGCATGGGCGCGTATTCTCCTGCACCTGTTGTTACACCAGAAATTAGTGAACGTATCATGCGCGACGTGATTGAGCCAACATTAAAAGGGATGGAAGCCGAGGGGCATCCCTTCACAGGATTTTTGTATGCAGGTGTAATGATTGATGAAAGTGGCGACTCTAAAGTATTGGAATACAATGTACGCTTTGGTGACCCTGAAACTCAACCGGTGATGATGCGTTTGAAATCTGATTTGGTTGAATTAATTGAATTAGCATTGGACGGGAATTTGGATCAAGCAAGCATGGAATGGGATCCACGTTCATCAATGGGAGTGGTTATGGCAGCGGGTGGCTATCCTGAGAGTTATGATAAGGGAGCTATGATTACAGGAATACCAAAGGAAACTAAGGATAGCAAAGTGTTCCATGCAGGTACATCAATGGAAAATGATAATATTGTAACTAGTGGTGGGCGTGTTCTGTGCGTAGTTGGTTTGGGAGATAAAGTCAGTGATGCGCAAAGAACAGCTTACAAAATAGTACATCAAATAGAATGGGATAATGTATTTTATCGTGATGATATTGGTCATCGTGCTATTGTTAGAGAATAGATGCACAAATATGAATATGGGTAACTTTTGAACTATATTAATAGTTATGCATCTAATAAAGTCGCTCCATACGTAATGTATAGGCGTGCACTTAACGCATAATATTTTATATAACTTATAATTTGAAGGAATGAAAACATGAACACAGTAAAAAAATTATCAGGAATCGCATTAGCATCAGCAGCAGCTACATTATTGTTGGCAGGTACGACAGTAGCAAATGCAGGAAGTCACTCTAAAAAGCCAGCAGAAGTTAAATGTTCAGGAATTAATTCATGTAAAGGTACAAGTGCTTGTGCAACAGCAACAAGTGGATGTGCTGGTCAAAACAGCTGTAAAGGTCAAGGTTGGATTAAGGCAAGCAAAGCTGATTGTGATACAAAAGGTGGAAAAGTTGTAAAAGGTTAATTTAAAATTAGTTGCTTTTTGCATCTATTTACAAAATTACAACGTATAGCCAGATGATCCTAGTGGATCATCTGGCTATTTTGTTTTTGGAAATAGTGAAAATATACTAAAGGAGAATATAATGAAAACAGCATCAAAATTTACAGGTATTACTTTGGCATCAGCAGCAGCAACTTTGTTGTTAGCAGGTTGTTCTTACGGTGGCGGTTCAGCTGGTACAGATACAATGAAGAAAAGTTCTGCAAAAATGGCAGATGTTAAATGTTCTGGTATAAACTCATGTAAAGGTTCCAGTGGGTGTGCAACTGCAACCAGTGCCTGTAAGGGGCAAAATAGCTGCAAAGGTAAAGGCTGGGTAAAAACAAGTAAGGCAGATTGTGCTGCAAAAGGCGGAAAAGTTTTAGGTTAATTTATAACAATTAATTTAACAATGCCTGTTGTGATATTAGTCGGTTGCAACGGGTATTTTTTTGCTCAAAATTAAAAGAGGGATCTTCAGGTTTTCCTTAAGAAGACCGATTAAGAGACTATGTTTAAAATGGGCAGTTACACAGAATTAGTTACAGTTTCTTAGATCTGGATTACCCTGCTTTTTTATTTTTAGCAACCTTTTCTTTTTTCTCTTTAGATTTAATTACGTGCGTGCCCAATATTTTTTCACAAGTTCCTGTTGGCATCCATATAAACTCTTCGATATCCCCGTCCTCATCAGCTAAGCCTGCACAGGCATGAAGGCTTGTGGGACAGTCATTTAAACCTGCAAGAATGCGTCCGGCACATTTTTCTTTGCCTGAAGATTTTTCTGCTTTAGCAATTGCAGCACTTTCTTCTGCTGTTCTTAATGAGTAAGTAGATTGAGTTAGACCCAATGCTAAAGTGGTACCAAGTACTACTTTTATGATGTTATTATTTTTATCAGTCATTGTAAGTTATGCTCTAGAGATTGTTTTAATTTTAATTATCAAATGTATCACATTCTAACTTAACAGAAACTTAAGAAATTTCTGATCAAGTCACAAATATCATGAATATTTGTTTCTAACTCGTTTTTTAAAAACTTACTCATAATTTTCTCTATTCTTCCTAGTATTATTGGTTTTACCTCGCAATACTGCCTTTTTGCAGTTAATAGACGGATTTACCCATTAACTGTTTTCGTTGCATGTATGATTTTTCCAATCCCAACAACGTCATTACCTGAACCCGCTTCTTTTCAAGTCCTTTATAACGTGTCTTGTGATAGTCAAATTGACCCCTAAAGCAGTGTTCAACGCGTGCCCTTACACTGGAGTTCTTCCTATTATTCTTTTTCTGTTGGTTGCTTAGATTGATGCGTTTCTTTTTGGTATGACTCGGTAAGCGTTTTCGTTTACTTTCCAAGCAATGCCTAAGTCACGTGCCCCTCGTTTGTAACTATCATGCCAAAGTAGAACGGATTATTCTTGCGAGTAGAGCGCATTTTTGGGTCGCGTCTCATGCTTTCCATATCATAAAGTGATTCTTCTGCCACTTGATCACCTAAGGCGTACAATTGTTGTAATAAAGTATATGGGTAGCATTGTTTCCATTGGCATCGGTGTGCGACCATTGCCCGCTTTAGGATAATGAGGTTCGATTACTTTTAGCAATTTCTCCCAAGGAATGACTTTTTTCATTTCATTGAGAAAGCGTTCACGCTTCGTGGTGATTTTCTTATTATCGTAGGCTAGGCTGGAAAAGCTTTGTTGTTTCATTGAATAACCCCTTTCTTTGGATTATGCTATTTTCTTATGATTCTAGGGCTTAATCAGGAATTCCTTAAATAGAGTAGAATAAAGATATGAAACTACCTTCACTTGGCTTTGGTCTTGGTCTTCGAAAAGAACATTACAATACAATTATAGATACGTCTCCCAATGTTGACTGGTTTGAAATATTGACTGAAAACTATTTAGTTGATGGCGGAAAACCGCTCTATTTTTTAGATAAAATCTGCGAAAAATACCCTGTTGTCATGCACGGTGTTTCCATGTCTCTAGGTAGTGCTGACCCCTTGGATATGGACTATCTCCAACAAGTCAAAGATCTAGCGGAGCGAACTAATGCGCGCTGGATCTCTGATCATATGTGCTTCACGGGGGTTGATGGTATTAATGCGCATGATTTATTGCCATTGCCCTACAATGAGGAGACCATCAAACACGTATCAAATAAAATAAAGCAAGCTCAAGATTTTTTAGGTAGACAGATATTGGTTGAAAATGCTTCAACCTACATCACTTATAAACAATCATATATGACAGAGTGGGAATTCACTACAGCCGTTGCTGAAGAATCGGATAGCCTAATTCTGCTTGATGTAAATAATATTTATGTGAGTGCCTATAATCACGGCTTTGATCCACTAGAATACCTTGATGGCATTCCTGCAGAGCGAGTGCAGCAACACCATATCGCAGGGCATAGTCAATATGATGGCTATATTATTGACACCCATGATCACGATGTCGTTCAAGGTGTGTGGGATTTATATGCAGAATCAATTAAACGCTATGGTGAAGTCTCAGTGATGATTGAGCGTGATGATAATATTCCAGAATTACCTGAACTATTGGCAGAACTGCAAATTGCTCGTGATGTGTTCCATGCAAATATATCAAGTAGCAAGGTGGTAAGCAGTGTCTGAATTACATCGACTACAAAAAGACATGATGGCATGGTTGATGCAAAAAGATGAACATATAAAGCCTGATATTATTGATACGGGTGAGGTCAATAAAGTCAGTGTGGAGCAGCGTTTAGCAGTCTATGGCAATGCGTATGGGTATCGCCTCATTGATGCACTCTCAGATAACTATCCAGCAGTGCATACCTTAATGGGTGATGATGATTTTTATGAAATGAGTTATTCCTATATAGCAGTGAACCCTTCAGCACACTTCTCGTTAAGATATTTTGGTCATAAGCTGGAAGGTTTTTTAGCAAGTTATAATAAAGGTCTGCCAATCTATATAGAAATGGCAAAGTTTGAATGGGCGTTAAGAAACGCTTTTGACTCAAAAAATATACCCACATTGACATTAGCATCCTTACAGGAAATTCCTGTAGAGCGTTGGGGGGAGTTGCAGTTTGAATTTCATCCATCTGTTTCAAGAATAGACTTGGAATGGAACACCCCACAACTATGGGCTGCGATAGAAGAAGGAGCGGACCCTATTGCGCCTGAGCAATTAGAGCACCCTTATGCATGGATACTCTGGAGAAAAGATTTGCTTAATTATTACCGTTCATTGGATGTTGATGAAGCATATACGATAGACGCTGCCATGCAAGGCAGTGATTTTTCAAGTCTTTGTGAAGGAGTTTGTGAGTGGATAGACGAAGAGCATGCTCCAGCAAGAGTGGCAGGTTTTCTATCAGAATGGCTGAACGAAAAATTATTAATAAACATACGATTAGATGATGCGTAGAAGCTGTAAATGATTATCTAAAAATCTCATATTAAGCCCTTTACTGACCACCCCCCCTTCTTTTTCGATGTTTTGTACGAAAAATAGCCCTAAAAAATACAAATCATCGAAAAAGAGGGGGGGTGGCATAGCTAAATAAGGGTTTTTAGAGATATTACTACTGATACGAGTTGTTGCAAATGTAGTTCCCTGAGCGGAGTCGAAGGGTACGGAGATGTGGTGCTAACTCATAGATAGATTCTGGTATCCACCAGAATGAGAATGACGAGTGTTTTATTTAAGGCTACTTTCAATCAAATCTGGCTTGATATAAGGCATTAAGAACGATTTATGTTCTTTAATTTCTTCTAACGTTAGTCCGCTCATTTCATAAGGGAAGACTAGCCAGTCTTCAGTTTGGTGCAGTGTGAAATCAGGCTCAAGGTCTACCACTTTGTACGATGGGCGCTGCCAAAGCGTTGCTACTTTGACTTCTTTGGGCATATTTCTTTTTAGTCGATAGCGTAATCGCTTTATTATTGCGTCTATATTTTTCCCTGTACTAAAAACATCATCCACAATCAATAATGAATCATCGGCATTGAGGTTTTCTAATAGATATTGAGTGCCGTGTACGCGTAGTTCAGCATTAGGTGATGCGACTGCTTCGTGATAGTAAGGTTGACCACGATATGATGTTCGCAGTGATAGATGATTGGTCTCAATGCCTAGTGTTTGCAAACACTCTTGAACGTAAATACCTACTGCGCTACCACCACGCCAAAGCCCGACAATAAAGGTTGGCTTGAAACTGCTTTCAAAAACTTTTACACCCAATTTAAAAGAGTCGAGGATTAGTGTTTCTTCGTCAAGAAATTTCTTTTGCATTGTCTCTTTTCATCACAGCTTAAATATGAATATACTCTAGCATGAGTAAAGTTTATCTAACAGCGCAAGGATTATTAGAAGACTCTTTCAAGCTGGCACAACAAATTCTAGAAAGTGGCTTTGAGCCAACCTTTATTATAGCCGTATGGCGAGGTGGCGCACCTATTGGGATTGCGGTTCAAGAGTATCTACACTTTCATGGGATTCATGCCGATAATATTGCCATTCGTACATCGTCTTATAGTGGTATTGATAATCAATCACGCGAGGTTAAAGTCTCGGGTTTAGATTATCTTATTAAGAATATGAAGCATGAAGACCGCCTGTTAATTGTTGATGATGTGTTTGACACAGGGCGCTCAGTTGAAGCTATTGTCAATGAGCTAACGGATAAGCTGCGCTTAAATACGCCTAACGATATTCGTATTGCTGTACCGTATTACAAGCCCACTAGAAATCAAATTGAGCGTGTGCCAGATTTTGTCGTGCATGAAACGGCAGATTGGTTGAAGTATCCACATTCTTTGGAAGGATTGGATAGAGACGAAATGCGTGAAAAGCGCCCTGAAGTTTACGCAATTATAAAAGATTCTCTCTCAGAGTGATTTATTCTTGGATATGAAAGCCTCTGTTTGTATCCGTGATGTTGATGCGTTTATTGATGCTCAAAACTGGCAGGAGCTAGAGGCATTCATCCTCGATAATCACTACAGTTTATTTTCTCAAGGCTTGCATCAAAAGGTTGTTTATTGGATTAGCCTGCTCTCTGTTTCATCTCAAAATTCCACCCCTATCAAATTGCAATTAGCTTATGCATTGATTCCTGATCAAGAAACCAAAGCCTTTGGCATTTTATATATTTGGTTTGGAAAGGTTAATCAACTGTTACACGATATTTTATTGTGAAAGCAGGATTTCCAGAACCAGAAGATGCTAGAAATTGCCCTGTAGGTGCAACCTTAAAATGCGTTACATTCGTTGACTGGGTTGAGCCGTATGTGGCTCCACCATCCAGAGAATATGTGTAATTACTTGAGTTTGCCGCTAAGCCACTATATAGGGGCGCAGAATTATTAAAGAGAATTGAATTTACGACATACTTTGTGTTGCTAGGAATAGGGTCAGAGATAACAATAGTATTATTGTCAGCAATCCCTGTTCCTGAATTTATTGCTTTAATTGTATATTCGATTACTGCTCCTGGAATTCGTTTTGGATTTGGGGATCCTAATGGATCACTTATCACAGCAGATGTTTTACTCAATGTAATTAAAGGCCCATTTCTTTGTGGCGTTCCTAATGTTGCACTTTTAACACTCCATTCAATATCATCCAATTTTACCCATGTTCTATATACATTGTCCCCTGCAAAGACAGTGGCTAATTCTACCGTAATACTTTGTCCTGCATAGCCTGCAAGATTAAGTGTGGCTAAAGTCCAACCCGCATCAACTAAGCCGCCACCTCCATAACCTGATGTTCTGCCAATCCTAGTCGCATTGACGGTTAAATTTGCATTAACAATACCTAAGGTAGTTTGGTTTATAACGGTGCCATTAACTCTGACTCTAAAATAATCATAATTGATATCATCAAATGCTTGTAGCTGGAAATACATCGTTAGATTGCCAGGGCTAGATGCGGGAACGGTTAATATTTTTCTTAGCATAATTTGCTCAGGCAAGCTGCCTGTTTCACATTGGTTGCGATAGCCTGTTAAATGCCAGCGCCGCCCTGTTCGTGGCGCATCATCTACCGCTGTAATACTCCCATCAGAACAGTTAATAACATTATTGCTATAAGTTGCACCTGCAGCGGTGTCATGTACTTCATTATTTTGATTGCTTACACCAGCAGGAGCCGTTGCTACTGTCCACTGGGTAGGAGCACTACCTGCAGCAGAGTGTTCAAAATTACCGTTAATGGTAGGTTGTGAATTTATAGGCTTTACACCATTAGCTGTTATATCAAAATAGAGATAATAGGTATTTGCGCCGTTATCATCGTAGATGAATTTAATTTCACCTCTGTTGTTATTAGCGACATCTGTTGTGTTGCCAAAGATAGTATCTGTAAACTCTTGGCGGTTAACCAGCGTTGTATCATTTGCTCTAACAATTCGAGGGGAGAGAACATCTAGAGTGCCGGCAACGCCTAAACTGGTTAATAATGTAGTGAAATTAACGTCTAGTTTTATGGTGCTGTTTTGGGTGGCAGTAGCTGGAATATTTATAGGAACCCGAAAGTTCCAATCAGGTGCTGTGCCTGCTGCGTTGGTGTCGTACCAAGCTGAGGCTTGAAAGGGAATAATGCTTATTAGTAATAGGCAAAAAAATATCTTGAATAGAGTTTTTATTCTTATCATGATGTTTTATATGATTGTATAAGAATCAATTAGTTATAATTATACCCAATACTACAGCCACGAGTATTAATAGATGCTGAACATAGGGGGCATGTATTCAGCATCGATATAACTACTCAGCGTAATTTACAACTGTAAGTTATTGATATTACTTCGTAGGGTTGGTGTAGCCTTGCGAAACCGACCATGATTTATGCTCAAACTAGTCGGTTGCGTAAATATCACCGACCCTACGGTAATAAAAGTAGCTGTTTCTAATGCTATTAATCAGTATATCCTTAAATACGCTGAGTAGTTATGTATCGATAAACATTAAGCTTATTCAACATCTAATAGCTCAACGTCAAATACTAAAACCGCATTAGGCGGAATACTACCGCCAGCTCCGCGCGAGCCATACCCTAATGCTGATGGAATAGTTAAAGTACGTTGTCCGCCAACCTTCATGCCCGCAACACCTTGATCCCAGCCTTTAATAACACGCCCAGCACCTAGTGGAAAATTAAATGGAGTGCCACGTGTGCGTGAACTATCAAATTGTTTGCCATGTTTATCAGCCGCATTAGCATCATATAACCAACCTGTGTAATGAACTGAAACCGTTTGACCTGCTTTAGCTTCTTCACCCGTGTCAATTTTTACGTCATTAATGATTAAAGAAGAGAGTGGCACAGGGGCAACAACCTCTTTAATTTTATCTGTAGAAGCGGAGTTGCCACACGCGCTAAGTGTGGCGCTGAGTATAAGAGTAGAAATTAGTGTGAGAGATATTTTCATTGTTCTAGTGTACTATTATTGAAGAGCGTATTGAAGCGGTACTTCATGCAAGTTTATTTTTTGGAAACAAATAAATATTTGAATTTTTTCAAATTAGGAATATAGAATTAAAAACGCTATACAAATAATTATAATTGTATTTTTACTTTACAGAGGTTTAATAGGTTTTGGTTATGGTTCAATAATAGGCCTATATTCATCTTTTCAAACATCATCTTGGAAAGCTACAAAAGGGGTTATTACCAGTGTCAGATACCCTTATGGAACACTAAAAAAGAGAGCTTCATATTCAATTGAATACGAGTATTCTGTGAGTCAGGAAAAATTTATAGGGATGAGAGAATTTTTTGGAGTAAAGCTAAGTTGGAGAATGACAGAAAATCCTTATTTCAAAGGTGATCAGGTTAAAGTCTTTTATGAGCCTGGAAATCCAAGTAACGCTGTACTGAGGCCTCTTGAACGTAATACTATTTGGTTTGGTTTCTTGGTTTCAACCATGCTGACTTTTTTTGGTGTATTTTTTATTTTGCAACTTAGAAAAGGTAAAAATTTCTTAACTGGCACGTTGAAGAAATAAGGTAGGCAAAAATATCCCTTGTATGGTTTTTAGTTTAGAGCAATTTTTTATTTTTTAATGGGTAAAGGCGCAGAGGCAGAGTTACTGAGTCATCGCATTGGTGGAATTAGTGTTTACAAGAGCGGAAACGACAGAAGAAAAAGAACGCAACTAATTAGGGCGTGGGCATCGTGATGGTGTTTCAGGTACACCACCCTGTCCTAAACAATACATAATATCTAAAGTTTTTCGAGCTTTACGATTCCCTCTGTTTGTTGATATTTGAAACCATTTTAGCGCTTGCTTTGGATCTTTCTTTATACCTAAGCCGTTAAAATAAAATGCACCTACATTGAATTGAGCCTTATCATTTCCTTGCTCGGCCGCTTTTTTATACCATTGAAATGCTTCGGAATAATTACGTGGTACATCTTCGCCTCTATCGTAAAGTGATCCAAGAATAAACTGTGAATCGATATCTCCTTGGTTTGCTGATTTTTTCAGCCATTTAATCGCTTCAGTAATATTTTTGTTTACGCCTAAACCTTCCATATAAATTGAGGCGATTATCGATTGTGCCATTACATCACCTTGCATAGCTGCATTTTTAAACCACTTTGCAGATTCTTTCAGGTTTTTAGGAACACCTTCACCTCTAGCATAGGCAATACCCAATGCAATTTGCGACTTAGTATCACCACCTTTTGCCAAGGGAAAGAGTAAAATAAGCGCTTCTTTGTGACGTTTCGCGTCGATCAGTTTTAGAGCTTGTTGGCGTTGAGCAGAATCATGATTAGGCTCAGCGATAACTAAAGCACTTGTTAAAAAAAGACTCGCACTTAAAAAAATGTGTATCAGGTTTTTATTCAAATTCATCAAGATTTATCCAAAATAGATTTGAGTTGATACAAAGCATCCAACGCTTGCTTTGGTGTGAGTTCATCAGGTTCTATTGCTTCCAGTGCACTTTTAACATCTTCTGCAGTTTCATTCACCTCAATATAGTCATCTGCAAAGCCTAAATCCAACGACATAGTTTGTCCTTGTTGTGGTGCTTGTCTTGCATCTAACTCTAATTGATGTAGTTTTTTACGTGCCTGTGCGATGACGTTTTTAGGGACTCCTGCTAACTGCGCAACTTGCAAACCATAGCTTTGATTGGCAGGGCCATCTTTTACGCTGTGCAAAAATACGATTTTATCGCCATGCTCGACGGCATTAATATGCACATTGGCAATGGTGTTTATTTTCTCGGGCAGGGCAGTTAGCTCAAAATAGTGAGTAGCAAATAATGTGAACGCTTGTTTTTTTATGGCTAAAAACTCGGCAAATGCCCAAGCCAGTGATAAGCCGTCAAAGGTGCTGGTGCCTCGCCCGATCTCATCCATTAATACTAATGAGTTCTCTGTGGCATTATTGAGAATATTTGCCGCTTCTGTCATTTCCACCATGAAGGTTGAACGCCCCGTGCTTAAATCATCGTGCGCGCCGATACGGGTAAATATTCTGTCAATCGGGCCGATTTTTGCGGATTCTGCAGGAACATAACAACCGATATGCGCCATGAGTACAATCAAAGTAATCTGGCGCATATAGGTTGATTTACCACCCATATTTGGCCCTGTAATCATCAGCATTCTGCGGTTATCATCCATGATTAAATCATTGGGCACAAAAGGGTTGTCCAACGTATTTTCAACCACGGGATGTCTACCCGCGGTGATTTGGATGCCTGCTTGGTTAGTTAGTGTTGGGCGCGCATAATTATTGATAACGGCACGTTCTGCAAAGTTGCTGATAACATCAAGTTCGGCGATGTGCTGGGCGGTTTCACGTAGTGGCAAGATATGATGAGCTAGCTCTTTGAGCAAGTTTTCATAGAGTGCTTTTTCGCGTGATAGTGAACGCTCTCGCGCTGATAGTACTTTATCTTCAAATTCTTTTAGCTCGGGCAAAATAAAACGTTCTGCCATTTTTAAGGTTTGACGACGAATATATTCAGGCGGAATATTTTCCGTTTGTGTGCGTGGTATTTCAATGTAAAAACCATGCACTCGGTTATAAGCAACTTTTAGGCTGGCAATGCCTGTTCGTTCTTTTTCGCGTGTTTCTAAATCGAGCAAATATTGATCAGAGTTTTTGCTTAGGTTACGTAGCTCATCCAGCTCATCGTCATAACCTTCGGCGATAACGCCACCATCACGAATCAATACAGGTGGATTTTCAATAACGGCTTTATCGAGCAATAAAACTAAATCGTCATGCAGGCCAATCTTGGACTGAAGCGTTTGAATATGAGGGTTATCAATTGGTCGTAAAACACCGTGAAGTTCAGGCACGGTTTTGAGCGAATCACGCAAAGTTGATAAATCACGCGGACGTGCAGAGCCTAAAGCAATGCGAGAAATAATTCGCTCAATATCCCCCACGTGGCGCAAAGATTCATGCAATGTTTCGTAATGATATTGAGAAATTAAACTATCAACTGCTTGGTGACGATTGCGTAAAATAGTTTGATCACGTAAAGGTTTGTTTAACCAACGGCTGAGTAATCGTGCGCCCATACTGGTAGCGGTATTATCCAATACGGAGATCAGCGTGTTTTTATGATCACCCATTAAACTGAGTTCAAGCTCTAAATTACGGCGACTGGCGGCATCAAGAATAATGCCATCGTCTGAGCTTTCAACCTGCATACTGTTGATGTGTGGCAGGGCAGTGCGTTGGGTTTCGTTTACATATTGTAATAGCGCACCTGCGGCAATGATAGCAGCAGGTAATTCTTCACAACCAAAACCAGCTAAATCATGCGTACCGAGTTGCTTATGTAATAGTGAGCGCGCGGTCTCCTCATCAAAATGCCAAGGGGCGCGTTGAGTGATGGGGTAGCTTTCAGATGATAAAGTATTAGAATCTTCAGTAATAAGGATTTCAGCAGGGCGTAAGCGCTCAATTTCATTCACGAGTGTAGGGTGATCAACCACTTGTTGAACATTAAAACGTCCATTGCTGAGGTCGATGCACGCAATGCCGTAGCTGTCATCAAAGTTAGAAACCGCCAGTAATAAATTATCACGTCGCTCTTCTAATAAAAAATCATCCGTGACCGTGCCAGGCGTAAGAATGCGAACAACTTTACGCTCAACAGGGCCTTTAGAGGTGGCAGGGTCGCCAATTTGCTCACAAATTCCTACAGAGATTCCCTGTTTGAGCAGACGGGGTAAATACTGCTCTGCTGCATGATAAGGAATGCCAGCCATGGGGATAGGCTCACCATTTGCCTTGCCACGCGCGGTTAAAGTGATGTTTAAAACCTCAGCGGCACGCTTAGCATCATCAAAAAATAATTCGTAGAAGTCGCCCATGCGATAGAACAATAAAAGCTCGGGGTTTTCAGACTTGATGCGCAAATATTGCTGCATCATTGGCGTATGTTTAGGCTTGGGTTTGGCTGGGGATCTGGGCATCAGCGCAATTTAACAAATCAGCGTATCAGTGTCACAAAAAAAGCGAGAAATCAGTGTCTTTTACGTCTAAAAAAACACAAATCAACGAAAAAGAGGGGGGGTGGCTTAATTAAAACACTCTTTTAGGTATTTTTATTAAGGAGAGCCTGATTAAGTCGATTAGAATTCAGCGCAGAAAAATCCGTCG
>JALSLX010000079.1 GCA_026988095.1 Thiotrichaceae bacterium | reverse complement strand
TATGTAAAAGGCGACCCCGTTGCACTAAACGGTGAAGAACTCAGCCCTGCCACCATGCTAAAAACACTGAATGAGATTGGTGGCGCAAATGGTGTTGGTCGTTTAGATATCGTAGAGAATCGCTACGTCGGTATGAAATCACGCGGCTGCTACGAAACACCAGGCGGAACAATCATGTTACAAGGTCACCGTAGTATGGAATCTTTAACCTTAGATCGTGAAGTCGCGCATCTTAAAGATGCACTTATGCCAAAATACGCAGAGCTAATCTATAACGGTTTTTGGTGGAGCCCTGAGCGTAAGATGATGCAGACCATGATTGATGAGTCGCAAGAATATGTAAACGGCACAGTGCGTTTAAAGCTTTACAAAGGCTCAGTAACTTGTGTGGGTAGAAAGTCTGAAAACTCTTTGTTTGATGAAGCAATTGCAACCTTTGAAGACGATGAAGGCTCATATAATCAAGCAGATGCGGAAGGTTTTATTAAGTTGAATGCGCTACGTTTGCGTATTGCCTCTCAAAAAGGGCGTAAGCTACTTTAGCGAACAAATATTATGACTATTTTATTGCCACCCCCCCTCTTTTTATGCATTTTATGCCCCCTATCGGGTTGTCGTCGCTATGCTCCAACATGGTCTCGCTTTGCTCGGCTCGGTGTTTTGTATTTTCACACTGGATAATAGTCATGGAAAAAAGAATAGAAACACTAGAAATGCTGTCGATGGAACAAGAAAACACGATTGAAACACTTAATCGTGAAGTTCATCGACAGCAACTTTCTATTCAAGCGCTAGAAGTACAAATCCAATATTTAAAAACACAATTAGAATCCATCAACAAAGAAGAGCACCTTAGTCCAGAGGTAGAAGATGAAGCGCCTCCTCATTATTGATGAACAATACTTTTAATAAATAATGGCTACAATTGCGATTACAGCCGATAAAGGCATCCCCAAAAATCAGCTTGAGCAACTTGCTAAGCAAACCGCCCTGCCATTAGCCAATCAACATAATCAAACAGATTACCTCCTACATATCACCACTAATTTTCTTGAGCTACGCAAAACTAATCATCAGCAAAAAAAACCTAAGATTGAATCCATTCATGTGGACTTTGTAAATGGCAAAGCCAACCATAGAAGATTACACGGCGGTGGTAAAGGACAAGACATTGCCAAAGCCATAGGTTTACACAAAATAAAAGACCCAACTGTTTTAGATTTAACCGCTGGCATGGGTGGCGATGCCTTTGTGTTGGCAACACTAGGAGCAGATGTCACTATGATAGAGCGTAATCCTGTTACTCACGCCTTACTTAAGGATGCGTTAAATCGTGCCATGCTGGTCGCTGATAATGAGCTACAAGTCATTATCAGTAGATTAAGACTTAAAAATGAAGATGCTCTTTCAATCTTAAAAAACTTAGAGTCTGACGATTTGCCCAATGTGATCTACATTGACCCAATGTTTCCCACACGTTCAAAATCTGCACAGGTAAAAAAAGAAATGCAATTTTTTCACGACATTGTGGGTTCGGATGCAGACAGCGAAGAGCTATTATTAACCGCTTTAAGCTTAGCTAAAAACCGCATTGTTGTGAAAAGACCAAGACTGGCAGACAAACTTACAGAAGTAATTCAACCTGCCTTTGATATTTCTGGAAAATCTACCCGTTATGATGTTTATTTGCCTTTAGAGACCTCGCACCACTGTAATGATAAAGTAAAATAGTTAAAATCATCATTGCCACAGTTCACGCTTCAATCAGGAATATTTTATCCCGTTTTTTCTCCTCTAACTTACGTATAATTATCCATGTGATATACAAGATCAATAACGTCGCTATATATTTATGCCTTTCCAGCTCTTTGTAATTAATAACTATGAACATACATCTAAATCTTATAACTGTTTTTCATTATTTTCTCCCATTTATAGCCTCCTTCATTTTTGCAAAACAATAATCAATATTTCTGATAGGAATAATTTTTCTTCCATTTATTCGGCTGTTCGTTGGGATAACCCATAGTATCTCGAGCCTTGATGAGCCTGCACAGCCAACCTTTAACAGATTTATAGATTATCCATCCATAAAAGTATTAATGAACATGATTCGTTTGGTAGAATTTCCCGCTAACGGTTACTACTCGTGAGATTATTGCTAACTTATAATCTAAGGTATGCCATAGGTGTATCTCAGTAATATAAAACATCATTTTTAATTGAATCCAGCCTTATGTTTACCTATTATTAGCGGCTATGCCAAAAAAACACACTTTAGAATTAGCATTTCGTTCATTAGTTAATTAATTGAATCAATAAATGCGCCTAGATAAAATCAAAATTGCTGGCTTTAAGTCATTTGTTGATCCAATCACAATTGATTTACGCAGTAACCTGACAGGTATCGTCGGGCCGAATGGCTGTGGAAAATCAAACACGATTGATGCGGTACG
>JALSLX010000078.1 GCA_026988095.1 Thiotrichaceae bacterium | reverse complement strand
TGTTCTGTTTTAATGCCTTTTGCTATATCTTTTGCAAAGACTTCTAGTTTTGCTTTGTTCATAATTTACCTATCCTTATCCTGTTGGATTAATGATAGGCAATTACACAGATTTTGTTACAGTCTCAGGATTTGTTATCTTTATACTTAATACCAAATACATGTGTAATACAGTTTTTTAGTTCATTACTATGACAGGCTCGTTGATGAACGAATGATCTCTTATATGAATTATCTTTAGCTCTAAAAGTCATTCGCTTAGTTTGAATAAAACCATAATGAACTCCGCTCTTTATTGTTTTTTTACTTTCATGACTCACTATTGATTCATTATCTTGTGCTTTAAGATAAGTTAACGGCCGACCACTCCATTGAGGTGAATAAACAAAGAACTCAACTGAATCATCTGGAGAGGTCAAATAAACTTCATCAGTATCAATATAGTAATAGGTTTCCATTGGATCTAAATTTTGAGCTTTCTCAAAATCTTCTAAATGCACGTCAGCTATAAAACTCTGTATCGGACCACTGGGTGAAACTAGGAAATCATCAGGATAGCCAACTGAAAAGTAGTTTCCATTATAGCGTTTTAGCCCCTTTGCTAATGCAGTTTGAGTTGACTGACTACCTAGACTTTTGATCTGCTTTTTTGCAATAGCATTATCAAAACGTATAAACTTCCAGCGTTTCCATTTGATAATTCCATTAGGTGTTCTACCATCACCATAATTATAATTTACGCGAAGTAGCTGTCCTTTTTTGAATAACCCCAATTCAGCATTTTCAGGAATGGATAAGTCTATTGTTCTTTTATCCTCACCTTCATCAAGCTTTCTAGCATGTCCTTTACACGAAAAGTACCTAGTTAGAAGTATTACCTCAAGTCTTAGCTTTTTGTTACCTTTAGAATTGACTGTAAGATTATTATTATCGGATGAATTAATTTGAACAACGCCAGAACAATCAACATAGAATGAAGCATTAGCAACATTTGAGAATAAAAAGAACATAAACATTGTAAATATTACTTTACCCATATACTCACCCTATCTAAATAATTAGTTACGTTTCACAGTATTGTGTACTCACTCTCCTACACGTAGAAAGACCTTAAGGAGAACCTGATTAAATAAACACAAATCATCGAAAAACAGGGGGGGTGGTATATAAAAAACTCATATATCTAAACCACCCCCCCACTTTTTCGATGATTTATACGGGAAAAGCCAGAATAAAGTCATTTCTACGACATCTAGAATCAATATTCATATAAAAGTATTGTTATATAATTGCTAAAACCACGTATGACTTTAAAGAATTGTGACTCCGGAGTAATCCACATTAAGATAGTTTTATTTTATTTACTCTTATTGATGGCAGTTTTTAACTTATTTAAATCACCACCCTCAAGAGATATTCTTACCTTAAAAGAAATACCCTGAGCACTTGAATTCATCACCCCTATTGCATCAATGCCAGCTTCCGATATTCCATGGACTATTAATGTCATCGTGCTAGGCGCTTTCACATTATCCTCTGTCATAAACCAACCTTTGCCTGCATAGCGTGGTAGATCCGTCGTTTTACACCCTAGCGCCAATCCAAAGTCATTACTATCAGGTAATTTAAGAGATTTACTGCTCGAGAATGACCACGGTTTTTCACTGTCATCCACTTTACTAAGTGTCATATCAAAATGACCATCATCAGCACTAATCATAAGTTCGTCATTCAGCATAAATACTTTAACAGGTGATTTGGGTGTTTCAGGAAAAGGCATTGTCATACCTTCCATTGAAACCAAACCTGGTCCCATAATAAGGCTGTAATCACCTACTAGATCTTCATTAGATAACTGAGCACTACAAATCATCTTGGGTGAATAGTTATCAGCTAACAACGTATTTATTGATAAAAGACATACTGCAAAAATCACTATACGACGGATGCAAATATCCATAACAAACTCCTTAATAAAAAACCAACTTTACCGATCCTCTCCATCAACTTTGATGTTTTCGATTCCTAAATACTTCTCAAGCTCTTGCTCTAGATAGAGCGCCTCATCACGATTATTAAAGCCACTTAAAAAATATATTTCTTGATGCTCATGAGTGAGAATATTGACGTAATAACCCTTTCCGCCTCTTGAACTGCTCGTATCTTGAAAACTTCTGAGAAAAAATTGTTTGATGTTACTGGTTTCTATTCTTTTACTACCAAACCAAGGCAGTGGTTGATGTTTTATTTCTATCGCTTTTTGGCTAACATAAATATTGGTTTTATTAACTAAGGTTGCTATTGCATAATAAATTGCAATAAGTACCGCTAGAAATAAAAGTATTTGAATAGCTAGAATCATAATCTCAGATTTTATTTTTATTGCATCAGAATCACTTAAAAAAAGGACTAATGGAAAAACCAAGGAAAAGATCGTGATAATAGCGACTATGGTCTTACGACCTAACCATTTTTTAGTAATTTGC
>JALSLX010000077.1 GCA_026988095.1 Thiotrichaceae bacterium | reverse complement strand
ATCTTATATAAGACGTAAAAAGAAACGTATTACATCATAATGCGCAGGTATTTCGTAGAGCCATTAATATTTTATGGCATATATTTTAGTTATAGTAGTTCAGCAGAGTGACCAGATCTCATGATGGAGAATTTTTTCCCTGAGATGGATGAATAGAATACTTATAGATATCAATAAGCTTAGATTATTGGTGTAGAAGTTTTTCTACTCTGTACTTAAAATGATAATGGTAGTAGTCTTTGCTCGTTTATTAGGCTTTATGCATTCGGTAAATGGGTGAAAATAAGTACGCCAATCTATCTAAAGCGCTGTAAATATTAGCAATTTATAATTTGTTATATATTTCATCCAAAAGTCTCGCTATATCATATATAGCAGTCTGCCAGTATAGAGCTACCAAATTTTAACACTATCACTACTCCCTTTTGGGTCGTAGATACGAGGAAATAATAAGGATGATTAAACCAATTGGTTCTGACGAACTACAACCACGCTTTGTGTATGACACTGTAGAACATGAAAAGCTAAGTAAAGAAGCTGAATCTCTACCTTCAGTCGTCATCAGTTCACAAGCTGCTGCTAATGCCGTCATGATGGGTGGTGGTTATTTCAACCCATTGAAAGGTTACATGAATGTAGCTGATGCAATGGGTGCGGCAGAAAAAATGACCTTAACAGATGGTTCGTTTTTCCCTGTTCCCGTTCTTTGCTTACTTGAAAATACAGACGCAATTGGTGATGCAAAACGTATCGCATTACGTGACCCTAATGTAGACGGAAACCCTGTTATTGCGGTTATGGATGTAGACGCAGTTGAAGAAGTGACTGATGCACAAATGAAAACGATGACAGATAAAGTCTATCGTACTGATGATATGGAGCACCCCGGTGTTCAAGCTTTTAATACTCAAGGGCAAATCGCTGTTTCTGGCCCTATCCAAGTATTGAACTTCAGCTACTTCCAATCTGAGTTCCCAGATACATTCCGTACTGCGGTTGAAATCCGTAATGAAATTGCTGAGCATGGTTGGAATAAAGTGGTTGCCTTCCAAACACGTAATCCTATGCATTTAGCTCACGAAGAACTTTGTCATATGGCAATGGAGCGCCTTGGCTGTGATGGTCTGGTTATCCATATGTTACTGGGTAAACTTAAAGAAGGTGATATTCCTGCGGCAGTGCGTGATGCAGCTATTCGTAAAATGGTTGAGGTTTACTTCCCTGAAAACAGCGCAATGGTAACGGGTTACGGTTACGATATGCTTTATGCAGGGCCACGTGAAGGTGTGCTTCATGCTTACTTCCGTCAAAATATGGGTGCTACGCACTTCATTATCGGTCGTGACCATGCTGGAGTAGGCGACTACTACGGTGATTTTGATGCACAAACTATTTTCGATGATGAAGTACCAGAAGGTGCGATGGAAATCGAAATGTTCATGGCAGACCACACAGCTTGGTCTAAGAAATTAGACAAAGTTGTAATGATGCGTGAAGTGGATGATCATACGAAAGATGATTTTGTGCTGCTTTCAGGAACTAAGGTACGCGAGATGCTGGGTAATGGTGAAGCGCCACCTAAAGAATTCTCACGTCCTGAAGTCGCTAAGATTTTGATTGAATATTACCAAAGTCTATAAGCACAATACCCGCTCTTAGTGGGCTAAAAAAAATCCGAGTTATCGAAAGATACTCGGATTTTTTGTTTTTATCAGATTGAATTGATTGCTATATTGTATATAGCCTATTTCTTTATACGAGCTTGCCCCAAAGGTCATGCTCGTCAGCGTGCGTTATCTCAACTTGGGCAAACTGTCCTGCTTCTAACAGTTCTCCTTCAATATAAACAACGCCGTCTATTTCAGGTGCATCGCTACTACTGCGCGCAATGGTAATGTCATCTTTTTCTGTTGCACCTTGGGTCGAATCATCTGTTAATACGGTCATAGTTTGTCCGATCTTTGCCGCAAGCTTGTTAGCGCTTATCTCTGCTTGCACTTCCATAAAACGTTCTAGGCGATATTGTTTTTCATCTTCGGGCACATGGTTAGGGAGTTTGTTTGACTCTGCGCCGTCAACTTCTGAATAAGCAAAACAACCGACACGGTTTAGTTGTGCTTCACGTAAGAAGTCCAAGAGTACTTCGAAATCTTCTTCAGTCTCCCCTGGGAATCCTGCGATAAAGGTACTACGGATTGTGAGATCAGGGCAAATACTGCGCCACTTTGCTATGCGGGTTAATACCTTCTCTGCATGGGCAGGGCGGCGCATATCTTTTAATATTCTATGACTGGCGTGCTGAAAGGGAATGTCCAAATAAGGCAAGATGCCTTTATCAATATTCTCTGACATTAATGGAATAAGTTTATCAACATGAGGGTAAGGGTAAACATAATGCAAGCGAACCCACGCATCTAACTCGCTTAATGATTCACTTAATTGTTGGATGTGAGATTTAATCGGCTTGCCATTCCAAAAACCTGTGCGATATTTTGTGTCTATGCCGTAGGCGCTGGTATCTTGTGAAACGACTAACAGTTCTTTTACGCCTGCATTAATTAAATTTTCTGCTTCTTGCATTACATCACCAATCGGGCGACTAACTAAGTCGCCACGTAAAGAAGGGATAATGCAAAATGAGCAACGGTGGTTACAGCCTTCTGATATTTTTAAATAGGCGTAATGCTTAGGCGTGAGTTTAATGCCCTGTGGCGGGACAAGGTCAAGATAAGGGTCATGTGGTGGTGTCAGGTGCTGGTGGATTGCTCCCATCACTTCCTCATAGGCGTGAGGGCCTGTTACGGCTAATACACCAGGGTGTGCATCAAGTACCTTGTCAGATTCCGCACCTAGGCACCCCGTGACGATAACTTTGCCGTTTTCTTCTAGTGCTTCGCCGATAGCATCTAATGATTCTTCTACTGCACTATCAATAAAGCCACAGGTATTAATCACAACGACATCAGCCCCATCGTACTCTGGAACGATATCGTAACCTTCAGTTTTTAGCTGGGTCAAAATTCTTTCAGAATCAACTAATGCTTTAGGACACCCTAAACTTACAAAACCAACACGAGGGTTGTCCCCTTTTTTAGTAATCACCTTGAATTACACTCCTATCAATTAGGTATAGATCAGGTTCTGTTTTTCAATGAACCTAAGCTTAACAAGCACTTATGGTATGCGATAACGAATTAAATGGCACTGTATTTATGCACAGACAGTCAAATTGATCAAAATAGAGGTGATAAAGTGCAAGATTGCGCATATTTCACGTTAACCCCATTAATTAACGCTTGTAAGTTATTGATATTGTTTTAATAATAAGAAATGGTCAAAAATTGACCAATTTGTAGTGGGGCTAAATACAGCCTCGTTAATTGAGGTGTTTCACAAGGATACTCACAGAGTTATCCACAGAAACTGTGGACAACTTCGTTTGCTAAAGATGTCAAGCCTTGAGAGTTGAAAAATGACGAAAAAGAGTAAATATACATTGAAAAAAAAGTATTCAGGCGTTTTTTTAAATGCTATAGGGTTGGTGTCAGTCAGAAAATAAATACTATTACCCACCCCATTATTGGTATACAAATCTCAGCTTGTTTGCATTAGTATCGCAAGCAATATTTCTATCCGCTTTTTTATTATTCCCCATTAGTAAAATAAAGCGCTCAATTTCTCAATTAGGAGTTCTTATGTCAATTAAACATCCTGTCGTTGCTGTTACTGGTTCATCTGGAGCAGGTACTACTTTCGTAAAACGTGCTTTTGAAAACATCTTCCGTCGTGAAGGTATTAATCCAGCAATTGTTGAAGGTGATAGTTTTCACAGTTTAAGCCGTGTTGAATTTGGTGAAATGGTTAAGAAGACAGAAGCTGAAGGTAATACACATTTCAGTCATTTTGGGCCTGAGGCAAATGATTTCGCTGCATTAGAAGCAACCTTTAAGGCGTATGGCGAAACAGGTATTGGTAAAAAACGTTATTATTTACACAATGATGATGAAGCCGCAGAACATAATGCTCGTTTGGGCTGTAGCCAGAATTCTGGTGAATTTACACCTTGGGAAGATATTGAAGCAGGTAGTGATTTATTATTCTACGAAGGTTTGCACGGTTTGGCAGCAGACGCGAAGAAAGGTGTTGATACTTCACAGTATGTAGATCTTGGCGTAGGTGTTGTGCCAAGCGTAAACTTGGAGTGGATTCAAAAAATCCACCGTGATCATGCAGAGCGTGGTTATGATGAAGAAGTGATTGTTGATACGATTTTACGTCGTATGCCAGATTACGTGCATTACATTGCTCCACAGTTCTCACGAACAGACATCAACTTCCAGCGTGTGCCTACGGTTGATACGTCAAACCCTTTTATTGCGCGTGATATTCCTACGGCTGATGAAAGTTTTGTAATCATTCGCTTTAGTGACCCACAAAAATTCTGCATTGATTTTCCTTACTTGTTAAATATGATTCATGATTCATTTATGACTCGTCGTAATACAATCGTTGTTCCTGGTGGGAAAATGAGCATGGCAATGGAAATCATTCTTGCTCCAATTATTCACCGTTTTATTGAAGAATCTAAAAAGTAGTTTTGTGCCTGCTAGCTGCCCTTATCGGGAAATAGGGCTGAAGAAGGGAATTCTGCCTAGATAAAGCCCTTTTTCTTATGCCACCCCCCTCGATTTTCGCTGTTTTGTACATACAAATCGTCGAAAAAGAGGGGGGGTGGTCAGTAGAAAAGGTTGTTTTTGTGCATTTTTCTGGCAATACCAAGTTAAAACCAGTCCTTTTTTAGTGTGCCGAGCTTTAATTAGATATTGCGCTGATGAAGTTATATTTCTTACTGTTCGCTCAGTTTCCCAGTAGCATAGCTGAATGAGGTGTTAGTTTATTCGGTTTCTTTTGGTGCATACTCAAATGAATCTGAAAGCAACTGATCTTCGGGTAAGCCTTGTTTTATGAAGCTTGCTTTGGCTGCGTCAATCATAGGCGGTGGGCCAGCAATATAAACATCAAACGTTGAAAGGTCTGCAAAATCTTCTGCTACAGCAGTATGTACAAAGCCAGTTCGTCCTTGCCAGTTATCATCGTCATTAGGCTCAGAAAGTACGGGCACATAATTAATGCTCTCATGTTGAAATGCCCATTTCTCAGGTAAATCATTGCGATACAAGTCTGCTTTAGCGCGAGCACCCCAATAAATATGAAGTGGGCGCGTGTCACCTTTTTCGATGAGTTCTTCAACCATTGATTTGATAGGAGCAAAACCAGTGCCACCAGCGATAAGAATTATAGGGCGGTTAGAATTGTCACTGATCTGAAAAGTACCAAAAGGCCCTTCGAAACGCAGAATAGCTTTCTCTTTCATTTCATTAAAAACATGATCAGTAAATGTGCCACCTTTAATATGACGAAGGTGCAACTCTATAGTTTCATCGTTTGAAGGTGAATTGGCGATTGAAAATGCACGACGGCTTCGGTCGCGTAAAATAAACTCAATGTATTGTCCTGCACGAAATGCCATGCGTTGATTGGCTGGAAGAGAAAGCGACATTTCCATTACATCATCAGCTAGTTTTCTAAGAGAGGCAACACGGGCGGGTAGAATTTTAATTTCTATATCAGTAGAGCTTTCTATCTCTTTTACATCAAGTACCAAGTCAGATTTTGCGACAGATACACAAAAAACAGCTTTACCTTTTTTATGTTCATGTTCCATCACCGTTAGAGGTAGGCCATCAGGATATTCAATATCACCAGAAATGACTTGTCCCAAACAAGTGCCACAAGAACCTGTTCGACAGCCATAAGGAAATGCGATGCCTTGTCTTAATGCTGCATTGAGAATAAATTCATTATCTTCGGCTTCAAAAGTGTGCCCAGTGGCTTCGAGTGTAATTTTAAATGTCATGTTTTGGTACTATCTAATTGATTTTTAAAGCCCGCATTCTAGCAGTTAAATAAATATCACAAATTTTAATTTTTATGTAAAAAAATACTTAATTAGATCACAAGCGCAGAAAGCTTATTGGGTAAAGTTTTACCCATGTTATCCACAGGCTGTAAACATCTTGCAAAGCTAAAAAACACAATATGTTGTGCTTGACGGAAGGGCTGGACACACTCTATAGTGTACCCACTTGAAAAACACATGACTAATAAATCACAGTTATCTTACATGGCTTGTTATTTTTAGTTCTTATTAGCTGTTTCAGTAATACTAAGTTTCAATGTGTATATTTTTAATATCCACTCACTAACAAACGGCGTTATTTAAAAAGTAATGACTAAATAGCCGAAATAAAAAAGGTTTATTTATAAATCTGCACAATCAAAGGAAATGTATCGCGATATTTTTCGTGATGCGCAATCTAATTTTCAGAAATGGTCATGCTTTTATCCGTGGTGATATATGGCAGTGAATTCATCACACTATTTCGCCATGGATAAGAACGGAGAAGAAATATGCAACCAGTCAGTAATGACAACAGTGATAATGAACTTGGCAATGGTCAAGACTCTATAGCAACAAGCGTATTAGATGTAATTGATGAAACCATGGCAAGAACCACCGAACAAGAAGCTGCAATTTATAAAGTCATTCGTCGCAATGGTAAAGTTACTCCTTTTGATAGAAGTAAAATCGAAGTTGCACTTACAAAAGCATTTCTAGGGGTTGAGGGTGGAGTTGCAGCCGCATCATCACGCATCCATGACACTGTCAGAAAAATGTCAGCAGAGGTTAATAACAACCTTTTTCGTCGTATGCCTGATGGTGGCATCGTCCATATTGAAGATATTCAAGACCAAGTAGAACTAGCACTAATGCGCTCAGGCGAGCGTAAAGTTGCACGTGCTTACGTTATCTACCGTGAAGAGCGTTCACAAGCTCGTGCTGTAAAAGCAGAAAGCACAGACTCTAAATCTAAGAAAGCATCTAAGAAAGATGCGCTACAAGTCACCACATCAAACGGGGACACCAAGCCACTTGACGAGAACCGCCTACGCAAGATTATTGCTGAAGCAGTTTCTGGGTTAGACGGTGTCGATCAAGACACTGTTGTCAAAGAGGCGCTGCGGAATTTGTTTGACGGTATTCCTGAAGAGGATGTCGGTTCCGCACTAGTAATGGCAACGCGTGTCAACATTGAGAAAGATCCAAATTACTCGATGGTGGCTGCGCGTTTGTTACTTGACAACTTACGTGGCGAAGCACTCACCTACCTAAATGGTAGACAGAGTGAAGCGACACAAGCAGAGATGGCAAAACGTTATCCTGCAACCTTCAAAAAATACATTAAACAAGCGGTTGAGTTAGAGCTTCTTGATGAAGAATTAACACGCTACGACCTTACTAAGTTAGGTGCGGCAATAAAACCAGAGCGTGACCATCAGTTTACTTACCTTGGTTTACAAACATTGTACGATCGTTACTTTATCCATACGGATGAAGAAGTACGTTTTGAATTACCACAAATCTTTTTTATGCGCGTTTCAATGGGCTTGGCGATGAACGAAGTCGACCGAGAAGAACGCGCAATCGAGTTTTACAATCTCCTTTCCAGTTTTAACTTTATGAGTAGTACGCCGACCCTGTTTAATTCAGGAGCACGTCGTCCACAACTCTCCTCTTGTTATTTAACTACTGTCCCCGATAGCCTAGACGGAATTTACAGTTCTATCAAAGATAATGCGCTACTCTCCAAGTTCGCAGGTGGTTTAGGTAACGACTGGACACGTGTACGTGGGCTAGGCTCTCATATTAAAGGAACAAACGGGAAGTCACAGGGGGTTGTACCTTTCTTAAAAGTCACCAACGATACAGCAGTGGCTGTAAATCAAGGTGGCAAGCGCAAAGGCGCAATCTGTGCATATTTAGAAACATGGCACATAGATGTAGAGGAGTTCTTAGAACTTCGCAAAAACACAGGCGATGAGCGTCGTCGTACTCATGATATGAATTCAGCAAACTGGATTCCTGATCTGTTCATGCAACGCGTTGCAGAAGAGGGTGAGTGGACACTATTCTCACCAGAAGAAGCTCCAGACTTACATGATTTAGTCGGCAAAGAGTTCGCAAAAGCTTACGTTGCTTATGAAGAAAAAGCGGCACGTGGTGACATCAAACTCTTCAAAAAACTAAAGGCAGTAGACCTTTGGCGCAAAATGCTCGGCATGATTTTTGAAACAGGTCATCCATGGATTACCTTTAAAGACCCTTGTAACATTCGTTATTCAAACCAGCACGTTGGTGTGGTACACAGCTCAAATCTTTGTACGGAAATTATGTTGCATACAAATGATGATGAGATAGCCGTTTGTAATCTAGGTTCAGTTAACTTGCCACAGCACACAACTGCTGACGGCATCGACATGGAAAAGTTAGAGAAAACTGTAACAACTGCCATGCGTATGCTTGATAACGTGATTGAATACAATTACTACAGCGTGCCACAAGCGCGTAACTCAAATATGCAACATCGTCCAGTAGGCATGGGCATAATGGGCTTCCAAGATGCACTTTATAAACAAAATATTGCTTATGCATCAATGGAAGCAGTTGAATTTGCTGATGTGAGCATGGAAGCAGTTTCTTACTTTGCGATTAAAACATCATCAAATTTAGCCGAAGAGCGTGGCGCATACCCAAGCTACGAAGGTTCACTTTGGAGTCAAGGCATCCTACCAATTGATTCAATCGAGTTGATGGAAAAAGAGCGTGGCAGCGACTACTACCAAGTAGACAAAACCAGCACCTTAGATTGGGATGGAATTCGCAAACAAGTTAAGAAACACGGTATGCGTAACTCAAATACCATGGCAATCGCGCCAACGGCAACCATCTCAAATATTTGTGGTGTAAGCCAATCAATTGAGCCAACGTACCAAAACATGTTTGTTAAATCGAATCTTTCAGGCGAATTCACAGTCGTTAATCCGTACATGGTTAACGAGCTAAAAAGCCTAGGTTTATGGGATGAGGTCATGATAAACGACCTTAAATACTTCGATGGAAGTGTTCAGCCGATTGACCGTATCCCCGAAGAAATAAAAGCAAAATATGCCAGCGCATTTGAAGTTGATTCACGCTGGTTGATAGAAGCAGGAAGTCGTCGCCAAAAATGGATAGACCAAGGTCAATCACTAAACTTGTACATGAAAGAACCATCAGGCACAAAGCTTGATAACTTGTATAAGTTGGCTTGGGTACGTGGACTTAAAACAACCTACTACTTGCGTAGTCTGGGTGCTACGGCTATGGAGAAATCACAGGAATCATCGAGTAATGTTGCAAAGGAGAATATTCCTGATGCTCCTATGGAAGTTGGATCAGCAGCGCCAGCGGCGTGTAGCATACTAGACCCAGACTGCGACGCCTGCCAATAAAAGACACACCTGATGCTTGCTTTTGCGTCGATAGCCGCGTTGCGATTTTTATAAAACCTAGTCACGTACTGCTTGTACGCTCCAGCTTTTATAAAACTCGCGCCTTGCTCTCAACGCAAAATCAAGCGTCAGGAGTGCCTTTAACGAGAATTAAAAAGTTAGATATAAAAAGGGAAAGCTTCTCCCTAGAATTAAAGACAAAAGAAGCTCACATCAAAGGAATGAAGGAAGCGGTTATGACTAAGTCAAAAAAGGTAAACCGCCCTACAAAAACAACAACAGCACGGGCTAATAAAGTACGTCAGAAACGGAGAACATATCATGCTCAATTGGGACAACCCACTCAGCGCGCCACAACCCGCTAGCAAGCCAGCAGCAAACCCTACGCCAGCACCAGCGGTTGTAGAAAAAATGGCTGAGCCACAAACACTAGCCGCATCTTATGCAGCTAGTGAGGTAATCGGCGATATGTCATTCGACGATACAGGTATAACACTACCTGAAGTAAAAGCACCTGCTGATACCGCAAAAGATAGTCTAGAAGAGCAACTAGCAGAAAAAGCCATAGAAGGCATAGCGCGTGATCAATCTGAAGCGCTAGATTCCATCGCACCTGTAAAAGCCAGCGACAAGCGTGTAATAAATGGCGAAGCAGACGTAAATCAGCTAGCACCGTTTAAATACCCGTGGGCTTGGGAATACTTTCTAAATGCCAACAAAAACCACTGGACGCCACTCGATATCAATATGGCGCAAGACATCCAAGATTATCAGCACAAGTTGAGTGATAACGAAAAGCACGTATACGAAAACGTACTCGCTTATCTAACCACTTCTGATATTTTAGCCATGCGTAATATCGGCCTAGCAGTAATGGAAAAAATGACTGCGCCTGAGTTACAAATCTACCAAGCGCGCCAAGTATATGAAGAAGCACTACACACATGGACATACCAACACTGCATCGAAACCATCGGGCTAGACCAAGGAGAAATCTACAATCGCTACCGCGTAGTACCAGCGATTCACGGAAAAATCAAACTAGCCAATAAACGCCTAGACTCTGTAATGCGCTCAGACATGGATTTACGTGACCCTAAAAACCTTACCGAATTTGTCATGGCATACATATTCTTTTCCGCAATTTTTGAAGGCACATGGTTCTACAACGGCTTCACGCCCATCTTCTCACTACAACGCCGTGGCTTAATGAAAGGAACATCAGAACAACTGCAATACATCATGCGCGACGAAGTCATGCACGCCTCATTCGGCATCCGCGTAGTAAAGCAAATCATGCTAGAAAATGATGTACAGCTAGACCCACAAGCTATCCGCGATATGTGGGACGAGTCAGAAAAAGCAGAAATTGACTACGCACACTACATCCTAAGAAAACCAATCTTAGGATACACAGCAGAAGACCACATCGAGCAATACCGCTTTATTGCCAACCGCCGTGCAAGACAACTAGGCTTAGAAGAGCCATACCCGAATGCACAAAACCGCACACCTTGGTTAGATGAGCAGGCGAATATGAAGAAAGAGAAGAACTTTTTTGAGACGCGCGTTACTGAGTATCAGACTGGTGGGGCGCTGGATTGGGGTTAACGTGGTGCCGCGTGGAACGACACATAAGTTGAGATTCTTACGATGGATAATGGTTTCTGAAATCTCACTTTATGAGTTGCTTCACGATCATCGTATCAATTTTGTGAAATTAGAGTATTAAATAGCGTCAATTTTTGATGAAAACAGCTAGTTTTATAGACCACCCCCCCTCTTTTTCGATGATTTGTATGAAAAATTTAGTCATTTTAAACAGCATCCTATGTTTAAACCAGCATCGACACTTCCTTTGGAAGGTGTAGCGATATACTTTTAGTGAGCTTGCCGTTTTACGCTTAGGGTGTATAAAAAAGCAAAAAAGAGGGAGGCTAATAAATAGCTTATTTCATCGTTTCTCTACTTCTACAGAGATTTCATACGGGCGAAAGTGTAGTAAATCCTTCATGCTTGATTCAACATGATGAGAAATGCTAAAGGCAGTGCCCAATTAGTGTCAAAACTTCAGATTAGAGATAAAGCGGTCATTGGCAATCCACTTTTTTGCTGTTGCTTTTGTTTCAGCGGAGGAATCTAGGCGGATAGTGGTTAGGCTGCCATCCTCATTCTCCCAGCTTTCATGCCATGGGCTAATTGCACTAAATTTTATGTAGGGGTTTTTGAGTATTGTTTTAAACGCATCATTTAACCAAGCACTTTTATTGCCTTGGGTGTGATGGTCTGTGACTCCAAATTCTAGGAGCGCAATGGGTTTTGTTGTTTCTAGAGATTGAAATGAAGGAAAGAAAGCTTTTAGCTGTGCAGAAAAATCTAAACCATCCCATTCTTCTGATAGGGTTTGAGCGCCGTATAAGCTAAACCCTATCCAATCAATGTAGTCATCGCCAGGGTAATAATATTTGGGTTGATTCCATTCATCATTGGGGAAGGATGCATAGTTATAATGGTAAAACCATGTAACGTGGTGAACACCTTGATCTCTAAATAGGTCGATGATATACCGATAAGCATCTCGATATCGTTCAGGGCCGTCAGGGTAATTTGGGTCGCCATAAGCTGTTGTCTTGCTATCGCCTGTAAATTTCCCACTCCATTGAAACCAATCACCATTGGCTTCTACGGCAAAATCCATAAGTAAGGGAATGTTGTCTTTTTTCGCTTCGTTTGCCCATGCTCTTAACTTTGAATCAAAGTCTCCATTAATAATATTTTCCATGGAGAATTTTTGCTCAGCATGACCTTGTATTTCATCACTCCTTGGCATGATTCGAACATAAGGCGTTGCGCCACTATTTTTGATAGCATGGATTTCAGCTTTAGGGTAGCTGATGCCGTTGTACCAATTATCAGAGAATGCTGCCCATGCTATTTTTTTGCC
>JALSLX010000076.1 GCA_026988095.1 Thiotrichaceae bacterium | reverse complement strand
CGTAATTCCACAATATCTAACTCCATCCATGGCATAGTTGTTTCCTCCTATGCCTGATTTTAATGATATTGTGTTACCTATGTTCCCAGTTTAATCTGTTACCTATGTTGCCAGTTTATACAGGTGGGTATAAATATAAGCTATTTTTGATAGTCACCCCCCCCTATTTTCGATGATTTGTGTTTTCTAAGCATTTTTTGAGCTTAGAAAGGGGCTTAAAACTCTTTTTCTTTATTTGATTCCCGGATCCAAAGTTCATAATCCATACCACTTGAGAATAAACACAGTAAGATTCCCATGCCATCATTTGGAGTATTACCATCTTTGGTAATAATGCCGATGGGAATCAAATTAATCACTGCGCCAGCAAGTGCCGCGAAGGCAAAACTCTGTAAAGCAATGTGTGAGTAATCATTTGAGATACTAAACATTTGATCAAAGCCACCAAGTACTGCTGTAATTATAAAAAAGGCTAACAGTTCAATACCAGGGCCTGCAAAATAAATTAGTGCATGTTTTAGTCGTGCAAGCGCTACTGTTTTAGGAGCGATTTGTACAAAGCCTTCCAGTGGAATGGTACGAATTTCCATTGGCGCACCGAGTAAACGCGTGTGCACTAGGACTTTCCCAAAACCAATCACTATACGATTAACGCGCCACCCCAGTAGTTTTGCCATAATGGCATGACCAAATTCATGAATAAATAGTAGTGGAATCCAAAAAATAACAAAAAGCAAAGCACCCAATTTACGTGGTTCGTAGTTAGTGATGATTTCCATCGACATCATAAATAGGAAAACTAAACTAATAATAACAATAAAGATTTTCTCACCTTTTGAGGTGGTTTCTTTATCGCGGTGTCGTTGGTCAATAAACATAGGGAGAGTATACTAGAAGAAATGTTAAATGGAGGTTTCTATGAAATTACCAGCGATCAATGAAGAAGTCTCATTAGAAAAAATAAAAGAAATTTGTGAGTATTACGGTTTAAAAAGTTTGTGGAAAAAAATAGAAAAGGATCCGCCAGCATTAAAGTTTAGTAGCGATGGTTGCACCATGTGGCCAGATAAAACAGGAGGTAAAGATATTTACCCCGCCTGTTTTTTACATGACCTTAAATATTGGGCAGGCTATCCAAATGAAGATGTGGAGCGCCTAGCAGCAGATGCAGAGTTAATGCTTGATGTTGCACGTATTCGCCAATCAACAAAAATGGCAGAGCTAATGTTTCAGGCAGTTCGTGTTGGCGGAGCAAGCGCTCTAAAGTTGGACTTTTCTTGGGGTTTTGGCCGCGTTATTTGATAAAGCGAAAAGAAAAAGGATATTTATAGTCACCGTTACTGTTCACGTTTATACCAGCAATGATTGCAAATAGAAGCCCAGTAATACCGGCAACAAAAGCCAAAGCAAAAAGTGGTTTAATTATCGTCCCTAAAACTGCGAAGATGAAGGCAGCTATCAAAATGGTTAGTTGAAAGTTCACTGCATTCTTGCCTTGTTTGTCAAAATAGTCGCCTTCATTTTTTTTAAGCATCCAAACTATAATAGGCCCTAGTACTAATCCTAAAGGCAATAATAATCCAATCAACGCGGAAAGATGGATTGCCATTGCCCATTTTTTATCATTGGGATCACTCGGTATTAGTTCATTATTCATTTAGTCTGTTCTCTAGTGTTTTTGTATGGTTTTGAAAAGCGACGAAGTGCTTGAACCTTCTTTGCTATACTAAGTCTATTACTATTAAGGCAAATTGCTGATTTACAAGGTGGTGCTATGCGTTCAATAACAATACAAAGTTTAACACTTTTTCTTATCGTGCTTTCAGGTCTCACAATCCATGCTGAAGGTGTTTTTAAATGGAAAGATAGTCACGGCAATATTCAATACGGTGATGAGCCACCAGCTAACGCCAAGCTTGATAAGTTTAAAATGCCAGAAATTATGGTAATTGATGGCTTTAAAGAGCAATGGAAACCACTTGGTGATGATACGTCTAAAGCTGTTTCTGTCGTAAAACCAGTTGTGGCTACTCCTATTTTAGCTAAAGCAAAACCAGTGATATATACCAAGTTAGCTTTTGTCGCGCCAAAAGAAAACCAAATTATAAAATCAGGTTTTGGTGGCGAAGTCTCCGCAATGTTAAGCATCAAGCCTCCACTCAAAAAAGGACATCAAATAGCGTTTATGCTTGATGGAAAAGAAATGACTCGAAGTAAATCTCGGATTAATAACTTCTCAAATTTAAGTGGTGGTACTCATGCCGTAATGGCAAAAATTGTCGATCGCGGTGGGCGCATTGTGATGATGAGCAAACCCGTTACCTTTAATGTGATTCGTTCGCACTAAGATAAAATAAGAAAAGACCTATCGAGTACAATTTTTCAGCACTAAATTCAGATCGACTTATCCAATATTTTCTCAAGAAGAGTAGTTACTACTGATTCAGGTAAAATTAATATCCACCATAAATTGATCAGACATACTTTCAAGTGAATCTTGTACCGCTTCTGTTGGTACACTTTCTGGTAAGCCTAACTGAAGTTTGGCGCAAAAGAGTGTGCCACCTGACATACTGGCCTCTTTTACCTCGCTATCTAACTCTTCGATATTTACATTCAATCGCGCCAGCTGTTCGGTAATATCACGGATAATCCCAGGACGGTCTTGCCCTAATAATTCAAGACTTAAAACCTTTGTAGCTGTCGTTGCTTTCGCTGATATATCTTGATCTGCTTTTTCAATGGATATTTGTAAACCATTTGACTGCAAAGCTTTAAGCGCTGTGGTGAGTTCATTAACTTGAGCTTCTGGCACAGAGACTTGCAAGATTCCGGCAAATTTTCCTGCAAGATGACTCATGCGACTCTCAGTCCAGTTACCACTGAAGCGGTTAAGTGTTTCAGACAGTGATTTCACCAGTCCTGGTTGATCTGACCCTAAGATGGTTATAACTAAAGATACTTGCATATTATTTTTCCTATATTTGCACCAATAGTTTTAATTGTACTGAAAATATAGATCGTAGGTAAAATAATTATCACAATTAAAAATCCACGTTCTTAGAACATGGTTTTGATCTCACCCTAGAAGGGTATTTATTCTTAATAACTCACGTCACTTTGCATACAAATAACGTCATACCTGCGAAGGCAGGTATCCATGGTTGTACAAAGTGCCATTCTGACAGATGGATTCCCGCCTACGCGAGAATAACAGTTTTTGATGGCATCTATATGTTGCTGACACATTCGTCAGGCTAGAGCCTACCGATCTACCCACGCCCTCAGGACGTGCTTATGATTTTTAATATAAAGAAGAGTATGACTTTCTTACAATACTATTAGTTAGTTAGTACAAATATACTAGTACGTTTGTACTATAGCTTAGATGAACCATAAACAATTATACTAATAAAAATAGGGCTATTTATTGGGTTCGAATACTTTTAAGCATTGTATATTTGTGATGTAACTAAAAACACTAGCTAATATCGTGATAAAGCTTATACCAACACAATTCTCCAATAGATATATTTTGGTTCTATCAATTTAAAACTATGGAGATGTATTGTGAAAAATAAAAGTAAGAAATTGTTAACTAAAGGGCTATTAAGCACAAGTTTAATATTTTCAATGAGCGGAGGTTTTGCTCATAACATAATGTCCATGCATACGCATCAGGCTGTTCCACTCAGCTTAACTTCAACAGTTATACTGGGTATAATGTTAATTTTCACAGGCTTATTTATATTGCCTAGAATGCAAGGGCGACATATTCGTACCCTTGCTGCAACATCATTATTAGCAGGTATTATTACAGCAGGAGTAAGTGGCAGACTAATTAATGAAGCGATAGCGGCGCCTCCTACTACTACTAATAACTGCACAATAACGAATGCAAATAGCACTACAGGTTGTCCTGCTAATGTGCCTCCAACAATGAATATTATAATATCTAATACTAGTGATGATGATATTACGGTTAATTCAGTTGTTGATCCTTTTGTGCAAAGAAAAAATCACAGTCTTAAAGTAGTAGAACTAGTGAAAGGGCCGATTAAACGATCTGTTGTCTTTGTACCCCCTCCTTGTGTTTTCCCTCAGACGTTACCGCCTTTGGGAAGTTGCAGCTTTAATCATACTGCAGCACATGGAGGAGGATAGTTTAAAATAAAAAAGGAGTGATGATTCATCACTCCTTTTTTATTTTGCAGTTTAATGCCTGAAAACAATATGTCCATCTTCAATATCAGCCATTATCCTATCACCTGACGCAAACTCACCGCCTAGTATTTTTTGAGCAAGTGGATTTTCAATTTTACTCTGAATCACACGTTTAAGTGGACGTGCTCCATAAACAGGGTCAAAGCCTTCTTCACCAATGATATCCAATGCAGCGTCTGTAAATTCAATACTTAAATCATTTTCAGCTAAACGTTTGCTGAGAGTTTTAAGCTGAATTGATGCAATTTGGCGAATATCTTCCTTCGTTAAAGGCCTAAAGACGACACTGTCATCTATACGGTTAATAAATTCTGGGCGGAAGTGTGTGCTAACAATTTCCATTACCGCTGATTTCATATCCTCATAGCCTTGCTCGCTACCACTCTCGCCTGCCATAGCTTGAATAACGTCAGAGCCCATATTGGATGTCATGATGACAACGGAATTACTAAAATCAACGGTACGACCTTGCCCATCGGTTAGGCGACCATCATCCAATACTTGCAATAGTATATTGAAAACATCTGGGTGTGCTTTTTCAACCTCATCTAATAAAATTACAGAATAAGGTTTGCGACGAACTAGCTCCGTTAAATATCCGCCTTCTTCGTAGCCAACATACCCTGGAGGTGCGCCGATTAAACGTGCCACTGAATGCTTTTCCATAAATTCGGACATATCAACGCGCACCATTGCCTCTTCGGTATCAAACAAAAAGTTTGCTAACGCTTTGCTCAACTCAGTTTTACCGACGCCTGTAGGGCCAAGGAATAAGAATGAGCCATTAGGGCGATTAGGGTCAGATAAACCTGCACGTGAACGCCTAATTGCGTTAGAAACTGCAGTTATTGCTTCGCTTTGGCCGATTACTTGTTTACGCAACTCGTCTTCCATTCGCAATAATTTATCGCGCTCACCTTCGAGCATTTTAGAAACAGGGATACCTGTCCACATTGCTACAATTTCGGCTATTTCATCTTCTGTAACCTTGTTGCGCAGTAGTTGAAAATTTTCTGTTTCATCCACTTCACTTGCCGCTTCTAGTTGCTTTTCTAACTCGGGTATTTTACCGTATTGCAGTTCAGATAAACGTTGTAAGTCACCTGCACGGTGTGCTGTTTCTAGCTCAATACGTGCTTGGTCTAAAGCTTCTTTGATGTGCGCTGTGCCTTGAACTGCCGCCTTTTCTGACTTCCAAATTTCTTCAAGATCAGAAAATTCTTTTTCGAGCAAATCAATTTTTTCTTGTAGCTCACTCAAGCGTTTTTTAGATGCGGCATCATCTTCTTTTTTAAGTGCTTCACGCTCAATTTTATATTGGATTAATTTACGTTCAAGCTTATCCATTGATTCTGGTTTTGAATCAATTTCTAGGCGAATACGCGAAGCCGCCTCATCAATAAGGTCGATGGCTTTATCAGGTAATTGGCGATCGCTAATATAACGATGAGAAAGTGTTGCCGCAGCAACGATTGCAGGGTCAGTAATTTCTACACCATGATGTGCTTCATAACGCTCTTTTAATCCACGCAAAATTGCCACAGTATCTTCAACGGTTGGTTCATCGACAATAATTTTTTGGAAGCGACGCTCAAGTGCGGCATCTTTTTCAATGTATTTTTTATATTCATCTAATGTGGTCGCGCCAACACAATGCAGCTCACCACGTGCCAATGCAGGTTTTAGCATGTTGCCTGCATCCATTGCACCTTCTGATGCACCAGCACCTACCATGGTGTGAATTTCATCTATAAACAGAATCACATTGCCGTCTGATTTAGCAATATCACTGAGCACGGCTTTTAAGCGTTCTTCAAAATCGCCACGAAATTTTGCACCTGCTAATAATGCCGCTAAGTCGAGTGATAATAGGCGCTTGCCCTTTACACTATCTGGCACTTCGCCATTAACAATACGCTGTGCTAAGCCTTCAACTAAGGCTGTTTTGCCCACGCCAGGCTCGCCAATTATTACGGGATTATTTTTTGTTCGGCGCTGTAGAATTTGCACCATACGGCGAATTTCTTCATCGCGGCCAATGATTGGGTCGATCTTGCCCTGTTCAGCACGTTCGGTTAGATCAATCGTATATTTTTTAAGAGCTTCACGTTGATCTTCCGCGTTGGGGTTATCCACAGATTGCCCACCCCGCATTGCATCTATCGCATGGGTTAATGCATCTTTTGTTGCGCCATTGTTTTTTAGCGTTTTGCCTAATATGCCTTTATCTTCTAATGCGGCAAGCATGAAAAGCTCGGATGATATGTATTGGTCATTACGTTGTTGAGCAAGCTTATCCGTGACATTGAGTAGGCGTGATAAGTCGTTTGAAACATGAATATCACCCTCACTGCCACCGCCAGAGACTGATGGCATATTATCGAGTGCTTCGCCTAATTGTGAGCGCAATAAATTGACGTTCACACCTGCCTGTGTGAGTAAGCCGCGCGCGCTTCCACCTTCTTGATCAAGTAATGCGATCATTAGGTGTGTCGGTTCTATAAACTGATGATCTTTTCCTAACGCTAGGGATTGGGCATCTTGGAGTGCAAGTTGAAACTTGCTGGTTAATTTGTCTGTTCTCATTATTTACCTACCTTATATTTATTTGAGAGTATTCATTGAATACTCTCACGAATACAGCTTCTGTATTTACTATGTTTAAAACATGAGGTCTACAGAAGTTGTTTCAAGATTTTGGTAATTATAAAAACAATTTCTTATGATATATGTCAGCTAGGTGACTTATAGCACGCTATTTTGTTTATGTTATTTAACCGTTGTAAGCCCTAATGCTGTCCAGCTTTGCATTCCACCACGGAAGTATTTGATTTTAGCGGCAGGGTAGCCCATAGACAGTAGTTTACGAATCGCCGTTGGTGATTGACCGCACCAGTTACCATTACAGTACATCACTAAGGTTTTGGCATTACTAAAATTGAAAGTTTCTCCAGGGATGACATCAAACTCATCTTCCATAATTTCTAAGGTCACGGCATCATCTGAGAATTGTGTAAATGGGATGTTTACAGCCCCCGGTATCATTCCGCTACGCTTCACCCAAGCAGGTGTTCTTGAGTCAATAATTATAATCGAGCTATCACCGACTGACATTTTTTGGATATATTCAATTATTTCACGTTCACCAATTGTTTCTACCGTGTGAGGTGCAAATGGGTGCATTGCTTGAATTGTTCCGCGAGTAGTTTTCCGATAAAAAGGAACGATTTCATTCTTCTTATCTTGAACGCGAGTGATGGCAACTGTTTTACCATCGTGTTTTACATCGACACTTTGGATTCCATGGGTGATCATAACGCCTTTGGTTTCTTTTTCTTCTGCGGAGACTAGTTGAAGGGGCGATACTACGGCAATTGATAAAGAGAATAGGCTTATTAGGATTGATTTTGATATTTTCATACGTGTTCACCATTTGATTTATTTCAATTTAGTCTAACATAGAATTATTAAACCAAATTATTGGCTTTTGCATGTTTTAAACTGACCACCTCCCCCTTTTTTCGATGATTTGTATTGTTAAATCACGTACAAAACAGCGAAAAACAGGGGGGGTGGCTATAGATATATGGCTTATATGGTTTCTACAGTCAATTCTGCGCCACTGACACTTATTACGCGAACGGAAGCCCCTACTTTGCTGTCTGGACCGTTTGCTTTCCATGTAGATTCGCCTACTTTAACGCGCCCACTACCATTTATAATAGCTTGTTCAACCTCAAAAACCCTGCCAATTAGCTCATCCTCTCGTGAGTTTAGTGAGGGGTTTTCTGTGTCGATAGGGTTACGTTTAAACCACATTTTTCCTGCAATTATTGCGAAAACACTGGTAAGAGAAAATATAATGAATTGTGTTTGCCATGATAGTTCAGGTGCAGTAAGTAAAATAACACCAGTGACTCCTGCAGCGGCACTCATCCACATAAAGAATGCACCGGGCGAAAAGATTTCTAAGATGAGTAGGACGATGGCAACAATCCACCAATGCCAATAGACTAAATTATCGTAGATGCCACTTGCCATTTATTGGTCTCCTTTCTTGCCATTATTACCAAAGGTTTCTTTGGTTATTTCTGCAATACCTGCAATTGAACCCATTAAGCTAGAAGCCTCTAGTGGTAGCATGATGATTTTTGAACTGTCTGCAGAGCCAATATCTTTTAATGCCTCGGTGTATTTTTGAGCAACAAAATAATTGATTGCTTGGATATCCCCTTTGGCAATTGCTTGAGATACGACGGCAGTGGCTCTTGCTTCCGCTTCTGCTAAACGTTCGCGTGCCTCTGCCTCGCGAAAGGCGGCCTCTTTTTCACCTTCTGCCGCAAGTATTTGGGATTGTTTAATACCCTCAGCATTAAGTATTTGTGCTTGTCTTGTACCTTCTGCTTCAAGTATCAAGGCACGCTTTTCTCTCTCTGCTTTCATTTGACGACCCATCGCCTCAACTAGATCAAGCGGTGGGTTAATATCTTTGATTTCTATTCGGGTGATTTTCACGCCCCATGTTGCGGCTGCATCATCAACAACGGCAAGCAAGCGTGAGTTTATTTCATCGCGTTTTGATAGAAGCTCATCTAAATCCATAGAACCCATAACACTACGAATATTAGTCATGGTGATATTGAGAATTGCGCGATACATATCGTTTACACGATAGGCAGATTTAGCGGCATCCATGACCTGGAAGAAGACGACACCATCAGCACTAACCATTGCATTATCGCGTGTGATAACTTCTTGCTGAGGAACATCGGCAACCTGCTCCATCATATTTATCTTGGCACCAATAATATCAATAAAAGGGATTAGGAATTGAATGCCCGGCTTTAAGGTTCGGGTATAACGACCAAAGCGCTCAACCGTATATTCCATACCCTGAGGAATACGTTTTACACTCATTATCACAATAATGATGGCTAGGATGGCTAGACCAATTGATACTAATTCCATTTTTTGACTCCGTTGATTGTTATTGATTAATAAGAGATTGTTTATTAACCTTATATAATAGGGGTAATTATCTATTATTCAATGGTTTATCGTATGTATTTGGTCGTTGATAGTTAATCTACGGAAAGTTCAGCCTTAAATACTTCTCGGTATTGCTTGGTTGCCTCCTGATATTTTAATACTTGTTTTTTGAAGCTAGAAGTACCTTTTTTGAATTCACCAATGTTGTCATCAAACTTTACAATTTGATTGATTTGGGTGAAAAATTTATCGCTTAAAGGGTTATATTGGCTTTTGTATGCAATAGCGCGAGGATAAGATTGATCAACAAAATTTTTACTAAAAGTGGCTAAGTTTTTACAGGCAGATAATAGAGACTCTGTAACGGGATCTTTTGCCTTTAATTTACGGACTGCAAGGGTGTAGGTGTTGATTACATTTCTATGAGTAATATGATCGTAATCTTTAATTTTTTGATAGGGAACAGCAAACCTTTCGGGGTTGAAATAATGAAATAATTTCACATAGTTTGCACGTGCATAGGTAATAGATTCATCACCAAGTGTTGTACATTTTTTTAAAATTGAAGTTCTGCTATCACCGCCGCAACCAGCAATGCCAAAAACGAATAGAAAAAGTGTTATTTTAAAGACGTATTTCATAAAAAAGGGGATGTATTTGTGACGGTAAAAGGCTCGCATGATTATAGTTCATTTCTCAGGTAAAACGGAACTATCAGGCTTTATGGTGCTTAATCAGTAATCTTAATGACCCTTTTGGTTGGTCATCTCTTGTTTAGTGGCTTTTATCTGGAAGCATCACAAAAAATCATATTTTCATCTTTATACTCTGAATTCATTTTTGAATAATTAGCGGTCGTGATGGTGAAAATATGCGTAATTTGACAAAGCTTTCTTTTGGAAGATTTATATCGGTGATGTTGTTACTAGCAGCACCATCCGTATCCTCCGCTTTTGATATGGATGCAGCTCTAGCTATTTATCAAGAAGAGCAAAATCAAAAATCCCAAGTACCACAACAGCATACTCGTGAATATTATCAGCAGAAGTGGCTAGAACAGCAGAATCAAGTAGCTTCAGAAGCAACCCAGCCTCAAAAGGAAGTTAGTTACAAAAAAGGGCAATATGAGCAAGTAGCACCTGAAGCAGATGATCTGTTTATGGCCGCAGTAAATGGAAATAATGCTCAAATAGGTAAACTATTAGCGCAGGGCTTGGATATTAATATTTCAAACGCCCAGCGTGAAACTGCCTTACATATGGCGGCCGCAAGAGGGCATTATTCAACGGTTATTTATCTGATTAATAACGGAGCATACCCAACGGCTCGTACGGTGAAAAACTGGATACCATTACATCATGCAGTGCGTTTTCGTCATCACAATATTGCTAATTTTCTCGTAAAACGTGGCTCACCTGTTGATGAAAGAACATCAGATGGTTTGAGTGCGATTGATATAGCAAAGAATGTAAATGACTATCGTTTATTGGCGATACTAGGGGCTAGATAGCAGTTTCGACACTTTGTTTTTTGATTTTATTAGTGGAGATAATTTGCAGAAGCGAACAAGTAATTACTTCTTAGCAGGCGCAGGCTGAGGTCTGCTAAATACCCAATTGTTCTCTGTTGATTCTTGTGCTGAAAATTGGTAACCGCCGACACCAAAATCTTTAATATCTTCAGCGTGTTCAATTCGGTTTCTTAAAATGAAGTCCGTCATCATGCCACGCGCACGTTTAGCAAAAATAGCGATCACTCGGGTTTTATCGCCCTTAGTTTCCTTGAAGTTTATATTTAATAAACGAGCATCTAATTTTTTTGGTTTTACTGATTTAAAATATTCATTTGAGGCCAAATTCACCAATACTTTTTCTTGGTGATTCTCTAGAGTTTCATTTAGCTTCTCTGTAATACGTTCATCCCAAAATTGATACAAGTTCGTTCCACGAGGATTGTCTAATTTAGTTTTCATTTCAAGGCGATAAGGTTGTATTAAATCCATTGGGCGCAACGCGCCATAAAGCCCAGATAAAATACGTAAGTGATCTTGTGCGTAGTTAAGATCACCATCGCTATACTTTTCTTTTTGAATACCAGAATAAACATCACCTTTGAATGCAAACAAAGCAGCTTTGGCATTTTCAGTATTAAAAGGCATTGACCATGTATTAAATCGTTCTACGTTTAAGATCGATATATTTTCACTAACATCCATTAACTCACGCACATCTTTAATATCAAGTTTTTTAGCTTCCTTGATTAAGAGTTGGGAATCGTCGAGTTGATCAGGAATACTATAAATACTCGATGGTGTTGGAGTATCAAAATCCTGCCCTTTTGAGGGTGATAAAGTGATTAGCATGGGGTTTCTATTATTCAGCCATCAGCTTTTCATATTTTGCCATGAGTTGATCTTCAGATTCTTCATTCTCAGGATCTTTAGGAATGCAATCAACAGGGCAAACTTCAACACATTGTGGTTCATCATAATGACCTACACACTCGGTACATTTATCTCTATCTATCTCATAGATTTCGTCACCCATGTAAATAGCTTCATTAGGACATTCTGGCTCGCATACATCGCAATTGATGCATTCGTCAGTGATTAGTAATGACATATACTCTACTTCCTTTATTACTTTGTATGAATTTTAACAGTGCTCAAATTAAAAAACATTAACCATTGTCAAACTATGTTTTTAATATGAGGTTGATGGAGATTTTTACAAGAAAGTGGGGTATTTATTGTTTTTATCGTTATTTTATCTAGCCACCCCCTTTCTTTTTCATTGTTTTGTGCGAATTAGAGAGAAACGTTTAATACAAAACAGCGAAAAACAGGGGGGGTGGTTATGTATTTAGAGCTTTAAAAATAATTGGATGGACAAATTTAGAAACATCCCCACCTAGAGTTGCAACTTCTTTAACTAGTGATGATGAAATGAATGAATATTCATCTGCTGGCATTAAAAAGACAGATTCAATTTCAGATGCAAGATGACGATTCATACTAGCAAGTTGAAATTCATATTCAAAGTCAGATACTGCGCGCAAACCACGGATAAGTACGGTTGCTTTTTGCTGGCGAGCAAATTCTATTAATAGGATATCGAAACCTTTCACTTCTACATTGGGGCAATCGCTTAAGACTTGTTTTGCAAGCTCTATGCGTTTCTCCAGAGAGAATCGAGGGTTCTTTTTACTGCTAGATGCTATGGCTACAATTACGGTGTCAAATAACTTAGCTGCACGCTGTACAAGGTCTATATGACCATTGGTAATGGGGTCAAATGTACCTGGGTACAGTGCTATTTTTGTATCACTCATAATTCACTTTGCTCTAAGATTGCGTGATTTAGCTCTTTAATGCTCTTGTAGTGACATCACTGCGTCTGCTTCAACTACAGCGCCTTTAGGTAATGCCGATACCTCGATAGCCGCACGTGCTGGATAAGGCTGTGTGAAAAACTCAGCCATAACTTCGTTGACTGTCGCAAAATTGCTTAAGTCTGTTAAAAATATGTTCACCTTAGCACAATCGTTAATATTACCGCCTGCAGCTTCTGTAATAGCGGATAAGTTTTTAAACACTTGCCGAGCATGGTCTGCAAAATCACCTTCAACTAGCTCCATAGTTTCTGCTATTAATGGAATTTGACCCGAAATATAAACGGTGTTATCAATTTTTACTGCTTGTGAGTAGGTGCCGATGGCCTGTGGCGCTTTATCGGTTGAGATTACTTCTCTTGTCATCTGTGAGTCCTTATTTTGCTTTGTCAAATAGTCGTGCTACATCAATGACGTGTGACTGATTATTGAGTGATTCTGCGATTTGTCTTAAATGGTTTGCATCTTTTACTTGGAGCAAAAAATACATATCTTTGATATTGCTATCACCTGCGATATTGATATCTTCGATGTTAACACGCATTTTTTCTAAAAAATCTGTGATGTGTGACAATACACCAACACGATTTTGAACTTGCACATTAAGCGGAGCCAAAAAATGAGATTCATTACTTGTGTCATCAACCCACGCGATACTCATGGTTTCTTTTTTCTGTAATGCTTTGCTGTGCGAAAGTGCAGGACAGTTTGTTCGGTGCACCTCAAGCCCTCTAATTTCATCAAGCTGGGCAACAATTGCATCGTTAGGTATTGGGTGACAGCATTCCTGTAAGTGAACAGCTAGGCCTTCAGTGCCTTTAATTAACAGCATTTGATCTTCATCTTCAATGGGCATTAGTAGCTCGTCATCAAGCAAACGTTTTGCCACCAACATGGAAGATTGATTACCTTTTGCAATATTACTAAATAAAATATCTTCTGTATCTAAGCTGAGTGCTTCTAGTGTTTTCAGCATATTTATTGGGTCTATCTGATCAAGATTAAGTCCAAATTTTTTCAAGCTTTTTTCAAGAATTTTTCTGCCTAAAGCAACAAACTCATGTGATTTACGTTTATTTATCCAGTTGCGTATTGATGAGCGTGCTTTACCTGTAATGACATAATTCAACCAGATCGAATGCGGTGTTGCATCATCCTTTGTGATGATTTTTACGGTCGCACCATTGGGTATTTGTGCATTTAGACGACTTAATTCGCCATCAATAAAAGCGCTCACGCATTTGTCTCCAATTTCGGTATGAATTGAATACGCAAAATCAATAGGAGTTGCTCCCTTGGGTAAGACTTTAGTTTCCCCTTTGGGTGTTGATACATAAATTTCTGAAAGAAACAGGTCTGCTTTCATATCTTGCATAAATTCTGCGGCGTTTCCCGTCACTTGCTGAATTTCTTCAACTTGTCGTAACCAACGGTTTAAGTAGATTTGAGATTTATCTGATGAATTGAGTAAATCAGGATTACGACGATGGGCTGTAATACCATATTGCGCAATCTGGTACATTTCGTGACTTTGAATTTGCACAAGAATTAATTGGCGTTGAGGAGTTAATAAAGCCGTTTGCAGTGCTTGGAAACCATAACCTTTTGGAGTGGCTATAAAATCTTTAAACTTGCCGATTTTAGGCTGATAAAGCTGGTGAATTACACCAAGTGCGGCATAACAATCAGCGCTGGTGTTAACTAAAACGCGTAGCTCTAATGCTTCTGTCTGGCTATCAAGCTGGTTTTTATTTTTGTTGTTTTTTATACGTTGATATAGACGGTATATATTTTTATGCCAACGAAAAACTCGTCCTTTTACGTTATTTTTATAAAGGGCTTCGGTAATAGTTTTAATTATTTCTTGATGGGTGTCAGTATTTTCACTGATGAAGTTATCCATCGCTTCTTGCAGTACCTTTGCTCGCCAAGGAAATAAATGTTTAAAAGCATTCACCTGTAAATCTTTGCGCATGGCATTCATGCCCATGCGTCTTGCCAGTGGCACATGAATATCTAAAGTTTCTTGGGCAATGCGCCTTTTTGAAGCAGGCTTACGAACACCTAAGGTTTTAACATTGTGTAAGCGGTCTGCAAGTTTTATTAAAACGACTCTAAAATCTTGTGTCATCGCCGCCATCATTTTTTGAAAACTAGCCGCGTTCGCTTCATCTCGTGAGGTAAATTCGCCACCTGCTAATTTTGTGACGCCATCAACTAAGTCAGCAACAATATCCCCAAATTTTTCGGTGATGTCAGCTTTGGTGTATTGGGTATCTTCAATGACATCATGGAGTAGTGCGGCACAGATAGTGTCGGCATCCATATGTAAATCAGCAAGGGTGTAGGCGACTTCCAGAGGGTGGAAGATATAGTGTTCGCCTGATTTTCGTACTACGCCATCATGTGCATCAGCGGCAAGTAAAAAAGCATCGTAAACTCGACTCGCATCCTCTTCATTCATGTAGCGACTGACTAATTCACTTAAATCAGTCGCATTGATAAGGTGGGATGCGGTCTTGGGCATAATCTTGCCCTAAATTAGTTTACAGAAATTTCAACAGGCTCTAAAGACTGGTCTTGATCCATTGTCATTTCTTCAGGGGCATCAACAGTAAGTACATCTTCTGGTTTAACATTTTCGGCAATTTCGCGTAAAGCAATAACAACGGGTTTGTCGCCGTTTTCTTCAACTAGTGCTGGAGCACCTTCAGCAATTGCGCGTGCGCGTTTTGCAGTTTGTAAAACTAAATCATAATTTGTATCAACGTGTTTTAGACAGTCTTCTACGGTTACTCGTGCCATGTTTCTATACCTGTAATTTTTTAGGGAGCTATAGATCAATTATAGCGGTGAGAGTTTAAAAAGATAGGGGTAGGCGTTGATTTATCGAGCCGTTTGTATGTTATTCTGCAAAAAAACTGTGATTGTGATGAGCAAACGAGATTAGAGAGAGTTAAAGTGGCAAAAGTTAAAGGTGATAAGACATTTTTTCATGGTAAGTCGAGCAGCATCGGTGTTTTGCTGGTCAATTTAGGTACGCCAGATGAGGCTACAAGTTCAGCTGTTCGTAAATACTTAGCCCAATTCTTATCTGATTCACGTGTTATTGAAATTCCACGATTAGTTTGGCTGCCCATTTTATATGGTTTCATCTTACCTAAGCGACCGCCTGTTATTGTCGAAAAATACAAAGAAATTTGGATGGAAGAGGGCTCTCCCTTGCTTCATTACAGTAATCGACAAGCCAAGCTTATTCAGCAAGAAATGGAGTCACGGTTTAAAGGCCCTATTTTTGTTGAGCCAGCAATGCGCTATGGGAAACCAAGCATCGAGTCTGGTTTAAAAACATTGCAAGAAAAAGGTGCACATCGAATTTTAGTTTTGCCTCTTTACCCTCAATACTCTGCGACTACAACAGCAACAGGTTTTGATGAGGTGGCTAAAGTTTTACGCCATTGGCGTTGGATTCCTGAATTACGTTTTGTGGGGCAATATCACGATCATCCAGCTTATATTGATGCGCTGGCAAACAGTGTGAAAGAATATTGGAATGAAAATGGGCAAAGTGATGTCTTGCTTATGTCTTTTCATGGCCTACCTAAACGCAATCTTGATTTAGGAGATCCTTATCATTGCCACTGCTTAAAAACAGGGCGTTTATTGGCAGAGAAACTCCAATTAGAAAATACTCAATGGAGGCTGACTTTTCAATCACGTTTTGGAAAAGCAGAGTGGTTGCAGCCCTATACTGATAAAACCTTGAAGGAATTACCTGCTGATGGGGTAAAAAGCGTAGATGCTATTTGCCCAGGCTTTCCATCTGATTGTTTAGAAACACTTGAAGAAATCAATATCGAAAACCGCGAGTATTTCATAGAAGCAGGAGGCGAAAGTTTTAATTACATTCCCGCGCTAAATGATAGTCAATCGCATATAAAAGCACTTGCGGATATTGTGCAGCAACATACTCAGGGTTGGTCTGAGACTAGCGGTAACTGGGATGTTTCTGATACAGAAAAGCAGAATGAATTAACTCAGCAACGTGCAAAAAAGAAGGGTTCTAAATTGTGAACATAGGTGGTAAAAAATATACACATCAGCAAGTAGGTTTAATTTTAATTGGTGATGAATTACTCAATGGTTCTCGCACCGATAAGCATATGGCAAAAGCTATCGAGCTTTTAAAAGCGCGTGGTATGTCGCTAAATTGGGTGCGTATTATTGGCGATACAAAACAAGAAATTGTTGATACTTTAAAGCAGACTATCCGTACGGGTGACTTAGTCTTCAGCTTTGGTGGCATTGGCGCAACACCTGATGATGTTACTCGTGCAAGTGCTGCAACTGCATTTGAGTTGGAGCTTACTCGCCACCCCGAAGCACAAGCCATCATTGAAGAAAAGTTTGGTGAGCAGGCTTACCCTAATCGTATTTTAATGAGTGACTTGCCTGAGGGCGCGCTACTAATTCCCAATACGATTAATAAAGTTCCAGGCTTTAAAGTCGGGCATCATCATTTTGTGCCAGGATTTCCCAATATGTCGTGGCCGATGATTGAATGGGTGCTAGAAACACATTACCAGCATCTGTTTGATGATGAGCCTAATGTGGAATGGCGCTGGAATATTCTCGGTGTGGCAGAAAGTAGCTTGCTGGATATGATGAATGAGCTACTTGCTACTTTTATCGAAGTAGGTTTGTCGAGCTTACCCAGCACAGAACGCAGAGGAGATTTAATTGATTTTGGTTTAAAAGGGCCGGAGAAAGATGTAAGCAAAGCAGCAACATGGTTAGAAAAAAAGCTAGATGAAATGAATATTAAATATGAGTCTCGTACAAAATGAGGGGAAAGCCTGAATGTGGTATCAAGTTTAGTATATCGTTACTCCATCCACGATACTGGCTGACGTGGTTTGGATTATCACTCACTTTTTTTGTCGCCCAATTACCAAATTCATCACGCCATTCAATAGGCAAGTGGATTGGCAAGAAAATTTATAAGAATAATAAAAGACGTAGCGATATAGTAAGAAAAAACTTACAAACCTGCTTTCCAGATATGGGAGAACAAGCGCGTGAGGAGATGACAAAAAAACATTTGCAATGGCACGGTTGCGCATTGGTTGATTACAGTTTGCTATTTTTTGGAAGCAAACGTCGATTATCTTCAATGTTAGAGATAGAAGGTAAGGAATATATTGATAATGCTGTAAAGAATAATCAAAGCATTGTCGTTTTGTTAGCACACAGCGTTATGCTGGAATTTGCACCAGTAGCTTTAGGCTTGCAATACGAGTGTTTTGGCTCTTACAAAACTTCTAAAAACGCAGTTTTAGATTGGATGATTACATGTAGTCGTTGTCGTCATGTTAGCTTTGTAGTCTCACGCGAAGAGGGTATGCGTAAATTGATAAAGTCACTAATCCCCAAGAGACTAATGATCTTTTTGCCTGATGAGGATCTAGGTATTGAAAATGGCGTATTCGCCTCTTTTTTTGGAGAACAAAAAGCAACATTAACAACCACTGCTCGTTTAGTTAAAATGGGAAAAGCAATAGCGTTACCCGCTTACGCACATTACGATATTGAAACACAAAAGTATAAGATACAAATATTGCCACCCATAAAAAATTATCCAACAGGTGATGCGCTGCAGGATGCTACATTACTAAATCAGTCTTTAGAGCAGTTTATAAAAGAACACCCAGAGCAATATATGTGGACCATGAAATGGTTTAAAACACGACCAGAAAATCAAGCTACACTTTACTGATGTCTATTATATTCCCCATATTATTTCCAATCTTCGCCTTGATCTTAGTAGGCTATCTTTACGCAAAATTTCGCGATATAAATATGGAATTTGCTAATCGTATGAATATGGAAATATTCATACCTGCACTTCTAATAGATGCATTATCAAGACAAAATTTTTCATTATTTGATTACCAAGATTTAGCATTAGCAGGTGTTTTTGTTGTGCTATTTTCAGGTGTATTAGCTTGGATTTTTGCCAAGATATTTAAACTTTCTATCCCAATGTTTGTTCCTTCCATGATGTTTAATAACTGCGGGAATATGGGGTTGCCATTAGCAGTATTAGCGTTTGGTGAAGGGGCACTAAGCGCCGCGGTTATCGTGTTTTTAGTGAGTAATTTATTTCATTTTACACTAGGGACTTATATCGTCGGTGGCAAAATTTCATGGTGGAATTTGTTAAAAATGCCCGTTAATATTGCCACAATCATTGGTCTAACAATCAGTTTAACAAAATGGAATATGCCTGAGGTTATTCATATTCCTGTGAAAATGTTGGCACAGATAGCGATACCTTTAATGCTGGTTTCGCTAGGTGTTCGTATGACACAAGTTGATTTAAGCGCTTGGCGAATTGGTTTAGTAGGTGCTGTTCTTTGTCCTTTATTCAGTGTTATTGCTGCATTTATGATTTTATTGGTATTGCCGTTAGAGCCAGTACAACGAACCCAGCTCCTATTATTTGCGGCTCTCCCACCCGCTGTTTTAAACTTTATGTTTGCTGAAAAATATCAACAACAGCCGACAGAAGTTGCTTCTATGGTTGTTGTTGGTAATGCAATATCACTCTTTGTACTATCATTAATGTTGCTGTATTTGAATGGTACATCAGGTAGCACATCGTTTTAATTTTTTCTAAACTAGAATAAGTCCACTATGAGCCCAGAGAGGTATTTGTATTAACAATTCGGCAGAAAATCCTTTAATACAGTTAGAGCGTTATATGATTTTATATAAGCTAACACCTCTAATGATGGTGGCTAATGTATTAACTGCACCTCTTTTGGTTGCATTGATGTGGAATGCCGTTTCGCATAGAGTTTTGTTAGTTTGGCTGGCAATTATTCTTATAGCCTGCGCGCTTACCACAATCTTCTATTTTTATTTAAAGCCATTCTTTAAAGAATTATCAACGGTTCCCCGAGAGCTTTTTTATTACCAGTTACCCTTAGCGTTTGGATTGATCTGGGGTGCTGCTGGGTATTTTTTTTATACTCCAGAATCAATGGCGCACTTCTCTTATTTGATCATATTCCTGTTTGCAATGGCTTCAGGTGGGCTGATCATATTGTCATCATTATGGCTGGGTTATATATTTTTCTGTGTACCCATACTATTACCTTCTATATTTTTATTCTTTGCTAGAGGCGATACGGAGCACTTAATATTAGCAATATCTATTACTGTATTTCTGGGTGTCATGATTTTATTAAGTAGATTCACTTATGGTTTTATCACACGGCTAATTGAAATGAGGTATGAAAATTATGATCTTGTGAAGGATATAGAGAAGCAAAAAAATGAGGCAATAAAAGCCAATAAAGATAAATCTCGTTTTCTTTCTGCCGCAAGTCATGATTTGCGGCAACCAGTTCACTCGCTTTCACTTTTAGCAAGCGCTATTGCTCCAGAAGTAATCAGCACTACAGGCAAAAAAATTCTGACACAGATTGAAACGGCAAATGACGTTATGCTTGATTTGCTAAATTCCTTATTGGATATATCAAAGTTAGATGCTGAAATAATAGACACCAATATAGAAGTAGTTGATGTGCGGCAACTCATAAAAAAAGTGGTTGGCGAGTTTTCCTTGCTTGCAAAAGTAAATGGACTAGAGTTGCGTTCGCATACTTCACAATACTATGTAAAATCAGACCTTATATTGCTTGAGAACATACTTAGAAACTTATTGCAAAACGCTATTCGCTATACCAAAGAAGGCGTTGTATTAGTCTCTTGTCGTAAGCGAAAAGACAATATTTTGATACAAGTGTGGGATACAGGACAAGGTATTGCAGTAGAGCATCAAGAATTAATATTTGTTGAGTTTCAGCAGTTACAAAACCCAGAACGTGATCAAAATAAAGGCTTAGGCTTAGGTTTAGCAATTTGTCGTCGTCTAGCTACCCTGATTGATGGAAAGCTGAGTGTAAAATCATTAATGGGAAATGGCAGTGTTTTTGCATTAGAAATAGCCGCAATGTCGGAAGATGCTGTATCGGAATATCAATCCTTAAAAGTTAAAGTGATACCAAAGATACAAATGGTTGATTTTAAGAAGGCAGTTATTCTTGTAATTGATGATAATGAAAGCGTATTAGATGCAATGAGATCACTACTAGAAGGCTGGGGTTGCAAGGTATTAACCGCAACGAGTGTGACGGAAACAATGGAGGTTGCAAAAACCTACAAAGGAAAGGTCAATGCCATCATTGCCGATTATCGTCTGCGAGAAAACACCACCGGCGTTGATGCGATGGGTGCTTTTACTAACGTGGTCGATTATCAAGTTGCTAAAGTGTTGATTACAGGTGATACCGCTCCAGATAGAATGCAAGAAATCATTGCTCATGGAATACCAGTTTTGCATAAGCCAATTAAAAGTCCCCAATTAAAAACAGCTTTAGGAAGTATGTTGCGAAAGTTGAGCTAAGCACTGATAATCCACCTCTAGGAATAGTAAAACTAAAGAAGAAGCTTATGAGTAAATTTTGGAGCAAACGTGCTCACCAGCTTGACCCATATACGCCAGGTGAACAACCGCAAGATCAACAATATATCAAGCTAAATACGAATGAAAACCCTTACCCTCCATCACCTAAAGCGATTGAGGCAATGCGTTTAGCATCTGATGAGTTGATGCGTCTATACCCTGATCCAACGGCAAGGGATTTAAAGCAAGCTATCGCAGACTTTTATACCTTGGATTATGAGCAAGTCTTTGTCGGCAATAGCTCAGATGAAGTTTTAGCACATACCTTCGTAGCTTTACTCAAGCAAGATAAACCACTTTTTTCACCTGATATTAGTTATGGCTTTTATCCTGCCTACTGTAGCTTATTTAATATTGAAAACACTAAAATCCCCTTAGCCGATGATTTTACAATTTGTGTAGAAGATTATTGTAAAGACGGCGGTAAGGACAAGGGCGGAATTATCTTCCCTAACCCCAATGCGCCGAGTGGCATCGCTCTCTCATTAAATGATATTGAAATAATATTAAAAGCAAACCCTGAAGTTGTCGTGGTAATTGATGAAGCTTATATTGATTTTGGCGCGGATACCGCAGTGCCTTTAATTGCTAAATATCCTAATTTACTCATTACTCAAACTTTTTCAAAGTCGCGTTCATTAGCAGGCTTGCGAGTTGGCTTTGCGATGGGTCACCCTGATTTGATAGAAGGCCTGGAGCGTGTCAAAAACTCATTTAACTCCTATCCATTAGACCGCGTAGCAATTGCTGGTGCAACCGCATCAATAAAAGACACAAAGCACCTTGATAACACTTGTCAAAAAATAATAAAAACGCGAGAAAGAGTAAGCCTTGCTCTTGAGAAAATGGACTTTACGGTTTTACCTTCAAAAACGAACTTCGTATTTGCCAAGCCAAACCAAGCCGATGCAAAAAAGCTTTATTTGGATTTAAAAGAGCAAGGATTACTAGTGAGATACTTTAGTGCGCCTCGTATCGCTGGTTTTTTAAGGATTACAATAGGTACAAATGAAGAAATGGATGAATTTTTACTAAAAATAGAAAAAATGATCTAATTGTTATACCACCCACCCTGTTTTGATTCGGCTAACGCCTCACCCTTCGGGTCAGTTTTAAACAACAAAAACTGTTGTCTCGCTCTGCTCGGCGATTTGTAATTACAAATCATCGAAAAACAGGGGGGGTGGTATATAAAAGTACTAGATTTTTGTTAAAAATAGGCTAAAACGATGATAATCATTGCTCATTTAATGCTGTTGCCATCTTTATCTAGTACAGGGTCATAGCCGCCTTCATGCCAAGGGTGGCATTTACCAATTCTGCGAATTCCTAGCCATGTTCCTTTGATTGCTCCATGCGTTTTAATTGCTGTGTGCGTGTAGCAAGAGCAGGTGGGTTCAAAACGGCAACTACTGCCAAGCACGGGGCTCAAAAATAGTTGGTAGCCACGAATTATTTTAAGTAAAACCCATTTCATGTTTACTTGCCGTAAAGTTCTTTTGGGTCGATTAATGGCTCTGAATCAATAATCAATTTTTTATCATCTGTGCTTTTATCGAGGACCTGATAAAAACAAGTACGGCGACCTGTGTGACAAGCTGGGCCTGTTTGGTCAACCAATAGCAATAGCGTATCGCTATCACAATCCACCCGGAAGTCTTTGAGCAACTGAATTTGACCAGAGCTTTCGCCCTTGCGCCAAAATGCTTGGCGTGAACGTGACCAGTAACACACGCGCCCAGTCTCTAGGCTTTCTTCAATAGATGCTTTGTTCATCCATGCCATCATTAATACTTCATGAGTATCGTGCTGTTGTGCGATGGCGGGTATTAGGCCGTCTTCGTTGTATTTTAGGTCGTCAATCCACATGGCTTATATGATCTGCCCTGGCTCTTTGCGCTCGTAACCTGCTTCATCGCAGCGAGCTAAATAATCCTTCCAATACTCGTCATAATTATCGCCAAGCTCACGTAGTAAGCCCCAGTCGTAGAGGCCACTGTCATGGTTGTCATCAAAGCCTAGTTTTACGGCATAGTGACCGATTGGCTCGATGTCTTTGATATTTACGTTTTCTTTGCCGAGTTGTAAGGTTTCTTGCCCCGGACCGTGTCCGCGTACTTCTGCTGAGGGTGAGAATACACGTAGGTATTCACAGGGTAAATTGTGTGTCACATCGTCTGGCCATGTTAATTCTAAAACGCGTGATTTTTGATGTAGTGCTATATTTGTGGGTGTCATTTTCTTATCCTAATTCATTTTGGTGGAGTATACCTGAAGCTTAGAATTACTTAGATTGCCCTTATACCTCGTCAGGTCAAGGCGAAAAATGTGTAAGTGATGATTTTTCGACGTGGAGATGGCGAGGTATAGGGGTGAGCTATGTAATTATAAAATGTAACGGCTCAAATCTTCATCCTCAATCAAGTCACCAAGCACATCATCAACCATTTTTGCATCAACAGTTACATCATCACTACAGTCAGGCGCACAAAACAGAACTTCTTCTAGCAGGCGCTCAACAATCGTGTGTAAACGTCTTGCGCCAATATTTTCGGTTTGCTCGTTTACTTGATAAGCAGTTTCGGCGATTCGCTGAATACCGTCATCCGTAAATTCTACTTTTACACCTTCTGTCTTTAATAAGCCCTGATACTGCTCGGTAAGTGAGGCATCTGGCTCTACCAAAATACGTTTAAAATCATCAGCGGTGAGCGCGGTTAGTTCTACACGAATCGGTAAGCGACCCTGTAATTCAGGGATTAAGTCAGAAGGTTTTGCTAAGTGAAATGCACCCGAGGCAATAAATAAAATATGATCGGTATTGATGATGCCGTGTTTGGTCGTCACCGTACAACCTTCTATTAAGGGTAATAAATCTCTCTGTACACCCTCGCGTGAAACACCCGCGCCACCCATTTCACCTTTTTGTACAACCTTGTCGATTTCATCTAGAAATACGATGCCATTTTGCTCAACATTTTCTACAGCTTGTTGTTTTAGGTCTTCAGTGTTTACTAGTTTATGTGCCTCTTCTTCTGCTAGTTCTTTTAGGGCATCTTTAATTTTTAACTTACGTTTTTTAGTTTTATCTTGGCCTACATTGGCGAATAAACCTTGTAGCTGATCTGCCATATCTTCCATGCCTGGAGGTGTCATGATCTCAACACCTATTGGGCTTGCGGACATTTCAATTTCAATTTCTTTGTCGTCGAGTTTACCTTCGCGTAGCTTTTTACGGAATTTTTGGCGAGTCGGGTTCTCTTCGTTAATTGATTTTGTTTCGCTATCGTCTGTACCCATCCACTCACTATCTGCTTTGGGTTGTGGGATTAGAATATCTAAAATACGATCTTCTGCGGCATCTTCTGCACGGTTTTTGACCTTTTCAATTTCTTGGTCTCGGGTAAGTTTAACAGCAACATCAACAAGGTCACGAATAATGGAATCAACTTCTTTACCGACATAACCGACCTCGGTAAATTTGGTTGCTTCAACCTTGATAAATGGCGCATTAGCGAGTTTTGCTAATCGACGTGCAATTTCGGTTTTACCGACACCTGTAGGGCCAATCATAAGGATATTTTTGGGCGTTACTTCTTGCCGTAGGTCTGCATCAAGTTGTTGTCTGCGCCAGCGATTACGCAAAGCGATGGCAACAGCACGTTTGGCATCTTGTTGCCCAACAACGTGTTTATCTAATTCTTGAACAATTTCTCTTGGTGTCATTGACATGGTTTTTCTCTTCTTTGTTTAGCTCCCTCTCCACTAAGTAGGGGGGAGGGCTGGGGAGGGGGTTATGAAAGTTCGAGTATACCCCCTCCCTAACCCTCCCCCTGCTAGGGAGAGGGGATTAATAGTAATTACTAAAGCTCTTCAATCGTGCGATTGTGGTTAGTATAAATACAAATATCAGCTGCAATACCTAAGCCTTTCTCTACAATTTCTCGTGCGGATAAGTCGGTGCTATCCAACAACGCGCGCGCGGCTGATTGTGCATAAGGCCCGCCTGAGCCAATAGCAATCAAGTTATCTTCAGGGTCAATTACGTCGCCGTTACCCGTGATAATCAATGATGTTTCTTTATCTGCTACCGCAAGCAATGCTTCAAGTTGGCGCATACCACGGTCTGTACGCCAATCTTTGGCGAGTTCAATGGCTGCGCGGGTTAAGTTGCCATTGTATTCGTGTAACTTGGCTTCAAACTTCTCAAACAAGGTAAACGCATCTGCTGTTCCACCCGCAAAACCGGCGATGACTTTATCATCATACAAACGACGCACTTTTCGGGCATTACCTTTCATAATCGTGTTGCCGAGTGAGACTTGTCCGTCACCACCAATCACGACTTTACCGTTGCGGCGCACGGAAAGAATGGTTGTTCCTCTGTATTGTTTCATTTTTTGTTATTCCCTTGGTTCTTATGGCTTTAACCTGAATCAGTGACTTCACAACGGCACAGTACGCAAGCTATTGATTCATCACGAGTTTAAAAAATACCCGCTTAACCTATGGGTGAAGCTAAGATTTTTTAAAACCTCGTGCTAAACCAATATATTACGCCCTGTTATCCGCATTGAAGTCACGGATTCAGGTTTAAAGCATAAAAAGCTAAGCCACCCCCCCTGTTTTTCGCTGTTTTGTATCCTAATTTACGTACAAAACGTCGAAAAACAGGGGGGGTGGGATGTATAAATAAGAAGAATTGGGTTAATTAGTCAGGTTTTCAAGACTCATTCGCCATAAAGACGACGATATAAGCCATCTTTTTGTAATAGATCATCATGTTTGCCTTGTTCGATGATGTGCCCGTCTTCAAATACAAATATATGATCGGCTTGGCGCACAGCACTTAAGCGGTGGGCAATGATTAGGGTAGTGCGGTCTTTTAGAAATGCGCTCAGTGCTTGATGAAGATTTTTTTCAGTCTCGGTATCAAGTGATGAGGTGGCTTCATCTAAAATTACCACTTTAGGATTGCTTAAAATCATGCGTGCAATAGCCAAACGTTGACGTTGCCCACCAGATAATCGAACGCCTTGTTTGCCGACAATGGTGTCTAAGCCATCATCTAAATCTTCGATGGTCGTTTTGAGTTGTGCAATCTCTAGCGCGTTCCATAACTTGTCATCATCTATGTTTTGCCCAAGCGTTAAGTTCATACGAACACTATCGTTAAACAGTGCGGGGTGTTGCAATACGGTGGCTACATTTTCGCGCACTACGTCTAAGCCAATGCGAGTTACTGGCTCATCATTAAAATAAAGTGTGCCTTTTTGTGGTTGATAAAGCCCTAGTAGAACTTGTACAAAGGTAGATTTACCACCACCACTTGCGCCAACTAAGGCAATTTTTTGCCCCGCTGGAATGCTGAGGCTAACATCTTTTAAAACGGGGCGTTTGTCACCATAAGCAAAGGTGATGTTTTCTGCTCGCACGCTTACGGTGTGCTTATCTATAAAGGGGTTTACGTCATGTGGGTAGTTTGGTTCTGCTTTTAAGTTAGCTAATGTGTTGATGCGAGCAAGTGCGGCTTTTGCGCCAAACCATGCATAATTTATATTTAATACATCTTGCACAGGATTCATTAAAAACCAGAGATAACCAAACACAGCAAACATCTGACCTATGCTTAAATCTGATAATACGACTGTGACCATCGCGATAGCACGGAAAATATCAAAGCCTGTTAGAAATACTAAAAATGAGAGTCGGCTGGCGGCATCACTTTTCCATGAAAACTGCGCAGAATGATCACGTACTTGTTTGGCTTGATTTGCCAAGCGCGAGAAAAAGAACTGTTCACGGTTGCTGGCACGTATTTGCTGAATGCCATCCAAAGTTTCAGTTAATGATTGTTGAAATATTCCAAAGGCGCTATTTTCATTTTTCTTGAGCTCTTTAATGTATTTGCCCATTTTTAAGGTAACTAAGACAACTAGCGGATTAAGGAAGACAATGATAAGTGCTAACTTCCAGTGCAACCAAAACAAGACGGTAATAATCCCGATAATGAGCAGTAGCGCAACAATAAATTTACTGACAGTTTCAGCGATAAATTTATCAATGGTTTCAACATCAACAACAAAGTGAGAGCTAATTGTGCCACTACCTAAAGTCTCGTATTCAGACATAGAAATATTATTGACGCGAGCCAGTAAATCTTTACGGATATTGTAGGTAATATCTTTGGCAACGAGTGTAAATGCCCGTCCTTGTAACACCAATAAAGATAATCCACCGATGCGTAATAATAATGTAAGAACAGTAAAAAAGGCGATGTATGCGGTAGGCGTGTGCCAATTTTGGGGAAGGAAAGAATTTGCTGCGAAGAGTAGTGAACCTGGGTTATCAAGTAAAACTTCATCAACCAATACAGGCATTAATAATGGAATGGGAACGAGAAATAACGTTGCAATAATGGCAATGACATTGGCAAATATTAATGATTTTTTATGCTGAAACACAAAGCCTTTTAAGGATTGCCATGTGTAAGCATTAGATGAGGTTTGTTTTTTAATTGTATCGTTCATTTAGAGCTTCCTTAAGTCTATGAAAGCATATCTTTTGTTATGTTAGCAAGCTTCTTGCTATTTATTTCAGGCATAAAAAAAGCATCCGAAGATGCCTTTTTTAACTGAGCTTGGAGTGTTTTATTTTGATTGCTCAACCATGTAATCAACCGCCGCTTTAACTTTGTCATCTGCAAGCGCCATATTACCGCCTTTGGGTGGCATAGCACCTTTGCCGTTAAGTGCAGTGTGATATAAGTTGTCAATACCTGTTGCAATGCGTGGCGCCCAAGCATCTTTATCCCCAAGCTTTGGAGAGCCTGCAACGCCAGATGCATGACAAGCAAAACAAGCAGTGTCATAAACTTTCTTACCATCTATGGAAGGTGCAGCTGCTGTAACAACAGGAGCAGTAGCAACTGCTGGTGCTGAAGGTGTTGCAGGAGCCTCAGGTGCTTTAGCTTCAGTCGGAGTTACGTCAGAAACTGGTTTTTCTTCAGTTTTAGCCTCTGTTTTTACAGCCTCTTTTTTAGGGGTGGCTGCTTTTGCAGGTTCTGCGCTTCCTAGGTTAAGCCCTGCTTCTTTTGTCATGAAAAGAACTACGCTTCTGATTTCTTCATCAGTTAATGATGGATCACCACCTCGTGCAGGCATTGCGTTTTTACCATTCATAGCTGAGGTTAGTAGAATATCTAGACCACCTTTTGCTCTTGCTGCCCATGCGGCATTATCACCAAATTTAGGAGAGTCAAGTACACCTGTTGCATGACATGCCGCACAAACTGCATCATAGATTTCTTTTCCACCACGACCTGCTGCACTAGCTACTGGAGCATCAGATGTTGAAGAAACCCCGATTGGTTTGAGATTTTCTTCAACCTTAAGAATCTGTTGGGTTGTATCAATTTCACCCTTTGTGGAATTTCTTTCATATGTGCTAACTAAGCTAGAAATAAGAATATAAACAACGGCAACGATTGCTAGTAAACTGATAAGAAACACTATCTTAGCAATAGGGTCAACTTTAGGCGCATGACTTGACATGGTAACTCCAACAAAAATGAGGTTATAAATTTTTCGCGGATTATATGCAATTATCCTAATATACTCCACTCTTTTGTTTGGATGGGTCTTCTACACAGGGTTTTTAATTGATATATATCACCAAAAGGAAGAAAAAATTCAATGGGTCAAGTGTCAGCAATGGAAAAAAATTGCTCTCTTGCGTTATTTAAAATAGTAACCACACCGCTATGTTTGACTTTACGATCCATAGATATTGCATAAAAAGATTCCATCACTTTTGTTGTTTCACCGATAGACTTAACACCAAAGGCTATTTCCACTTCTTTTGCTATGATAGAAGGAGCAATAAAAATACCTGCGCCTCTTTGGCCAAATGCCTTCATCAATGCACCATCGTCAAACTCTGCAATAATATGAGGGAAAATACTTTGCTGCTTAAGCCATTGCACTACGTTGTTTTTTGTAGACGAAGCATCCCCTGTTAAAAGTAGAGGCATATTATCTAAGCAAGCAGGAAACTCCCCCTGTAGGTTTTCACGAAGTTCACCAGTGCAAAAAAAAGTTATTCCACACTCCCCTAAATGATGATTAAAGCCGTTAATGCTAGGGCTTTCAGGTATTGCTCGGTCAGATATTACAATATCTAGTTTATGTTCGGCGAGTTCACCAAGTAACGTAGATAAGTTGTCTTCTCTACAAATGATTTTTATGGGTTCTTTTAAATGAAGAACAGGTTCTAATAGATGGTAGGCTATTGATTTAGGAATAGAGTTAGCAATACCTGCTTTAAGATGGACTAATCTCTTTTGTGGCTTATTATGCAAGACTTCTTCTAGTTCATTACCCAATGAAAAAATATCATTGGCATAGCTCTGTACAATTAACCCTGCATCCGTTAGCTTCAAGCTACGACCAGACTTCTCGAATAAGCTTATCCCAAGATTTTCTTCTAGTACGGTAAGTTGCCCGCTAATAGTTTGTGGAGTTAAAAAAAGTAGCTTACTAGCTTTGGCAATACTACCTTCTTTTGCCACCATCCAAAAATAACGCAAATGCTTGTAGTTGATAATATATCCTTCGTAAAAACCGATGTATAGCAGTATTATATACGAATTATATACGCTCAAACAAAGTATTATACTGATATATTAGACCCTCATTTAACTAGAAATAAGTCAAATATGCTCGATAAAGAAGAATATATAGCTCCGTGGGAAAAAGCATTTAAGCGTGTTTTAACCCCGATTGAGGAGTTTATCCATCGTCAAACTACCAGTGGTATTTTGTTAATGCTATGTGCGGTAATTGCGATAATTATTGCTAATAGTTCATGGTTTGAGACTTATCATCATGTTTTAGAAACTAAACTTAGTTTGAGCCTAGGGGAGTGGGTGCTTTCCATGAGCATTCATCATTGGATAAATGATGGTTTAATGGCATTATTTTTCTTTCTCGTTGGTTTAGAGCTTAAGCGAGAGTTGCTGGTGGGTGAATTATCAAATTTTAAAGCGGCACTTTTACCCATAATTGCTGCTATAGGTGGAATGGTAGTTCCTGCGTTGATATATTTTAGTCTTAATCAATCAGGACCAGCAGCTGATGGTTGGGGTATACCAATGGCAACCGATATTGCTTTTGCTTTAGGGGTCCTTGCCTTACTTGGAAATAGAGTGCCTAAGGCCCTTCTTGGTTTTCTTGTTGCTTTAGCCATTGTGGATGATTTGGGCGCGGTTTTGGTTATTGCTATTTTCTATACTGAGCAACTCGACTTCACAGCGTTGATGGGTGCTATCGCTTTGTTGGTTATTTTAGCAGGTATTAATTTAGGAGGTATTCGTAAGCCACTTCCTTATATGGTATTAGGCGTAGTTCTTTGGCTCTTTCTATTAAAAAGTGGAGTTCATGCAACCTTGGCAGGTATTTTTCTTGCCTTTATTATTCCTATCCGGCCTAAATATGATCCTAAGCGTTTTCTTCAGGGAGCAACAGAATTATTGAAGAATATTGAAAGTATATACAAATCAGAACCCAATATAATTAAAAATTATAAGATGCGTGCCAATATTCGCTCCCTGGAAAATGGGATTAGAAATGTCCAGGCTCCTGCTCAAATTCTAGAGCATCATATGCATCTACCTATAGCCTATTTGGTTATTCCTATATTTGCATTGGCAAATGCAGGTGTGCCCATAGATATAAAAGAGCTTGGAAATACCCTTTTTCATCCAGTAAGTATGGGGGTTATAGGAGGGTTGGTTTTGGGAAAACTTATCGGTATTGCAGGCTTTGTATGGATAGCCGTTAAACTTGGTATCAGTACTCTTCCAACAAGTATGAATATGAAGCATATTATTGGGGTAAGTTTACTGGGAGGAATTGGCTTTACCATGTCTATATTTATAGCAGAACTCGGATTTGCTCAAAGCCCTGAAGATTTGCTTATGGCAAAAACAGGCATATTAATGGCATCACTTATCGCTGGTATTACAGGATACTTATGGCTTTATTTCAATGGAGCATCAAATAGAGCAGAAAATGATAATATAAGTACTTAACTGAATAAAAGGAGAGTAGATCATGAAGTCACTAACTGTGAGTATTATAGGGGTGTTTTTTTTATTAGGCTTAAGTCAGGCTAACGCTGTAGAGTCTCTGTCTACCGTTGAACTATCTACACACTGTTCCCATTACAAAAAAACTCCAGGAAGTAAAGATGCTATTTTTTGCGTGCGCTATATACAAGGTTTTATAGATGGAGCTGTCGCTACTGACGAGCGTGTTGTTTCGAATCTTTCAGGAGAAAGGGCTCGAGAAGAAACGTTTTCAGAGCGAGCTACAAGAACGCGTTTGGGCAATCTAAAGCGTTATGGGTCAACCTATTATGCAGATTTTTGCCTTGGGGAAGTATCATTAAGAGAGGTTGTTAGTAATATTGTTAACAACTTAGAAAATAAAAAGGCTAAGGAGGTACTGGCTCGTGATGCCGTTTTTAAAATACTCCGTAAGTACTACCCTTGTAAAAAAAGCAAATAATTCATTCATGTGGAACAAGATAAACTTATGACTAAACCTGCTACAGATACCAATTACAGCACTACTCAGCAATCGCATCCGTTGGTCGACTTATTGGTTAGCATCATTCTTCCATCTGTTGTGTTAATGAAGCTGAGCGGAGAAGAAGCCTTAGGTGCTACATTGGCTTTAGTTGTAGCTTTATCATTGCCCTTATCGTGGGGTTTGTTTGAATTGATCAAATATAAGAAATTTAACTTTATTGCCCTCCTTGGTTTAGTTAGTGTGCTCCTCACTGGAGGAATAGGATTATTGAAGTTAGATACTCAATGGCTTGCTATTAAAGAGGCCGCAATTCCGGCTTTTATAGGTATTGCTGTCTTAATATCAACACTAACTCAGTCTCCTTTGATCAAAATGTTAATCTATAATCCAAAAGTTATGGACATCGACGTAATAAAACAAATGCTTATTGAGCGTAAAAATACTAAAGCATTTGAAAGTCGGCTGTTAATAGCTACTTATATGCTTGGCGGAACATTTTTCTTCTCAGCTGTCATGAACTACATTCTTGCTAAATGGATCGTTACTAGTCCATCGGGGAGTAGCGCTTTTAATGAAGAGTTGGGACAGCTAACCTTATACAGCTACCCTATGATTGCTGTTCCATCTATGATTATGATGATGCTTATTTTTTATTTTTTATGGAGATCAATCAATAATATGACAGGTCTTAAAATGAATGAAATACTGCGGATTAAAGGTTAGAAATACAAGAGTTATTTCGGTGGATATATATGCCAATAATCATTAAGGAAAAATAGAATTGTTTAAAGGAATAGAGAGCGTGACTATAATTTTTTGATTGTAGATTGCACTGCTCTATGCCTCAAATATTAAGCTATCTCCGTTATTGTTATTATCACAAAACTAGGTAGAGACTTTTTGTGGCATCCTCCATAATTTGTTACAAGAAGAAATTTTTATTAATTCGAGTAAGAGGAATGTGTGGAGGTTTTTAAAGTTATTGATGCTATTTTTATTATAGCTGTTGGGATATGGATGCTCTACGCTTTTAATAAACATTGCATAGAGAAACATAATTATTCTTTCTTTACTCAAAAGTCATTCATTACAGTCACCATCTCGTTCGGCCTTATTTTAGTAGGTTATGACTGGTATTTAACCGCTACTTTAAATAACAAAAGTATAGTAAGTGGCGTAATTATGATGATTTTGGGAGCTAATATTGGTCTAATACTTTTCTTTAAAAGCTCCTACAAGACAAATTATAGATATGCATTCGGTGGTTTATTCATAAAATTTATTATTATTAGTGGTTTAGCATATATAGTTACATTTATTTTATTGTAACTTTTGAAATTAATCTATTGTTTAGCGCCCTGAAACTTCCTCTCAATTTTACAAATAAAGTGAAACAAGAGAGTTTAGGAGACATTCACCTTTCTTGTATATTATCTTATAGAAAGGAAGTATCGGGGTGCTAAACGAATATTATAAGTTTAGTCTATATAATTCACATGAATATAAAAGTAGATATTTACGGCTATTAGTTCGGATTTTACGATGCTAAATTATTACTAGTATTTCTATTTCAGCTTTTATTTGATACTTATCATCGCACTTTGGCAAGGAAGTATATGTGTAAATAAAGATGCTAGAAAGTGTTATTGGAATAATGCTTTACACGATTATCTATAAGAAAATATACATCTGTATTGGCATTTACTGCGTAAAAAAAGAGACCAGTATTTTGTTGATCACGCAGCGCCAAACTGGGTTAGATGCGATGGATGAAGTATTAGTTTTATCTTAAGGAAAGACTAATTAAGAACGAGCCAAACGCTTTATGAAATCATCACGTGACCCCGCATTAATCCAGCCAGTGGCGATCGTTTTGCTGTGCTTGTTATTTACACGACCGCGATGGATGTGAGAAGGAGAGGCTGGAAAGATCACTAGCTTTCCTCGCTCCGCTATTTCATGATGTTCTTGCCAGTGGAACTCAGTGCCAGCTTCATCGACAGAATCGCAATAAAGAATCCAAGCCAGCACGCGGTTCATCGGCTCGGTGGCTTCGGCGCTAATTGTCCAGTCGCAGTGCCACTGCCGAAAACCCTCACCGGGTGCATAACGTTGTAAATTGAATATTGGCATCACAAATAATTCTTGGTCTGGGCAGACCTGACGGAACAGAGGGCGCTCCTGTATGTATTGATCCAAGCCTGCCATCACACCTCGCACGATAATCTCTGCAAGCGCGAATGCTTCAGGGTCAGAACCGCTGTACGCCACGAGGCTGATGTCCGTTGATACCTTGGCGGGTTCTGTATTGTTGCCACCAGGGCCGAAGGCAATGCCTGGTCGTTGTAGGTCCTGTCGTCTTTCAAAGAAGTCCATGACTCCATCAGCGACGGACTCAAAGCCGGCATTCTGGTAGTGACCAATCAGTTGCATTAAGGGAGCTCCTTTCAATAGACGTTGATATTTTTTACTCCATTATTCCACAACATTTTTAAGATTTCAGTAATTAGCTCATTATATGAGCATTACTTTTTAAAGCGAAGTCTTGGAAGGTTAATATTGTACTTTAGTGCTAATAAGCGTGTAACAAAAATTACCAAGCTAGAAATTATTTTAGCTAAAGTAGTATCAATATTTAGAGGCAACAACATAATAAAAAACAATGATCCAAGCCAAGAGACCGTTGTATACAAAGGACTAGAGAAGATAAGTGGAGGTTCATTGCGTTCCCTACTCCCATGAAACTTACGACTAACAGCGGTGCTCCTAGCATTAAAGCAACCAGCGCCCCTGCGATCCTAAATGTGACAAGACCGGTGGCATCTAGGATAAATTATTAAATAAAATGGAAATAGCCAAATATAGAAAACGGGTTCATTTTGAGTCAGGCCTGAATAAGGACAGTGATAAACAACTCAAATACTGGAAGAAGCTCTACAACCTTCCAACTGAAAATTTTCATATAACAGAGCGCACAGCAGGTCAAAGCACACAAAATAAAAATGGGAAAGCAAGGATATGGATTTCTAAAAAAGGTACAAAATATCCTAATGAAGGGAAAAATAAATATAAGCCTAATGAGAATATCAGATTTGCTCTTTATATGGTTATGGTTGTTATAACCCCAGAATAGAATTAACAAATCCGAGGCAACTGTTCCCCAATCAACATATCAATCATACGATTTCCACCGAAGCCTGTTTCTAGTATGACTTTTCCTTTTAGAGAGCCTTTAGCTCCTTGTGAAGGAGCTTCAATGTAACCAATGATACAACTGTTTTCCCCAGCAGGGTGTTGTTGCATGACTTTCAAGAGTGCTTCTGAATCATCTTTTGCAACAATGGCGATGAGCTTTCCTTCATTGGCTAGGTAAAGCGGGTCTAGTCCTAAAATCTCGCAGACTCCACGTACTTCTTCTCGCACGGGAATTTTGGTGTTATCCAGTTGTATCGCGACTTCACTACTGCTGGCGAATTCATTGAGTACAGTGGCTAATCCACCGCGTGTAGCATCTCTCATGCAGTGAATATCTGGGCATACTTTTAGCATTTCGCTAATTAATCCGTTGAGCGGTTGGCAATCGGTTACGGTGCTGATTTCTAGGGCAAGTTCACCTCGTGCATCTACGATGGCTGCCCCGTGGTCGCCCACATAGCCATTGATAATAACGACGTCACCTGCTTGTGCGCGGTTTGCTAAGATATTGCTGTTTTCGGGTATTACGCCTATCCCTGCGGTGTTGATAAAAAGTTTGTCTGCTGCGCCGCGTGGCACGACTTTGGTATCGCCTGTGACAATGCGTACTCCACAAGAATCAGCGGTAGCTTTCATGGATGCTACGATGCGTTGCAGGTCATCAATGGAGAAGCCTTCTTCGATAATCATGCCACAGGTAAGGTATAACGGTGTCGCTCCGCCTACGGCTAGATCGTTTACAGTGCCTGTCACCGCGAGTTTGCCAATGTCTCCACCAGGGAAAAATAGTGGGTCTACTACATAGCAATCGGTGGTCATGGCTAAACGATTGCCGAGTTTGTTTAAATCGCTAAGATCAAAACGGGCTTGATCTTCTAGTAAAGTTAGCTCTGGGCTATCAAACCCTGCAACAAAAATTTTGTCGATTAAATCGCGCATGGCTTTTCCGCCAGCGCCGTGAGCTAGGGTGATATTTTTACCGCGAAATTTTGTTTTTGGTAGATCTTCTAAATTAATACTCATGCGCTCTTTTTCTCATAACCATTATTATAATAAGCCGCACAAGCGCCTTCAGATGACACCATTAATGCACCCATAGGATTTTCAGGATTACATTTTGTGCCAAAGATTTTGCAATCCCATGGTTTGATAACGCCTTTAATAACCTCGCCACATTGGCAGGATTTAGGATCGGCAATTTTTAAATTGGGTACAGGGAATTTTTCTTCGGCATCGTAAGCGGCGTATTCTTTTTTCATGCGAACGCCTGAGTGATCAATCGAACCTAGTCCGCGCCATTCGAAGAATTCACGTACTTCAAAGACTTGCGTAAGTGCTTCTAATGCAGGAGCATTTCCTTCGGGCGGTACAATTCGAGAATACTGATTTTCGACAATGCTTTCTTTTGCTTCGATTTGCTGAAGGAGCATCCACATTGAATGCAAAATATCCAATGGTTCAAAGCCCGTGATGACCAAAGGTTTGTGATAATCCTTGGTGATGAAATCAAAAGGTCGCTCACCAATTACCATCGCAACATGACCCGGTGCTAAAAATCCATCGAGCTGCATATCGGGTGAATCCAAAACGGCTTTAATCGTCGGCACAGTTGTAATGTGATTACAAAAAAGTGAGAAGTTAGTAATGCCTTCACGCTCAGCGTGTAGCACTGTGAGTGCGGTGCTGGGCATAGTGGTTTCAAAGCCTAAGCCAAAGAAGATGACCTCTCTATCAGAATTTTTACGTGCTAGATTTAGCGCATCCATCGGTGAATAAGTCATGCGAATATCTGCACCATCTGCCTTAGCTTGCAGTAAACTTTTTTTAGAGCCTGGTACGCGCATGGCATCACCAAACGTGGTGAAGATGACTTCAGGGCGTTCAGCTAATGCAACACAATCATCAACGCGCCCCATCGGGAGAACACAAACAGGGCAACCCGGTCCGTGCACCATTTCAATATTATCAGGAAGCATTTGTTCTATGCCGTAACGAAAAATAGTATGGGTGTGACCACCACAAAATTCCATGATTTGTAGCGGGCGAGCTTGGGTTATTTTATTCGCATCTAAACGCTGAGCTATTTTTTGGATTTCTTTAGTCAGCGTTTTTGCTTTTACCGTATCGCGGAATTCATCGACAAATTTCATGATTATTTCTCTCCTATTTTTCCACGGCTATCAGCCAACAAGGTATGCACTAAATCCCAAATAATGTGATAACAAGCGACATGAACTTCCTGTGTGCGGTGGATTGAATCTGTTTTTACGACCAAGCAATGATCAACCAGACCGCTGCTTTTCATGTCGCCCCCATCAGCACCTGCCATACCTAATGTAACAAGATTCATTTCTTTTGCTTTTTGATAGGCGGACATTAAATTCTCTGAACAACCACTGGTTGAGAAGCCAATAAAGCCATCGCCTTCACGTGCATGTGCATCTAACTGGCGTACAAAAATATGTTTAAAACCCACATCATTAGCGACCGCAGAATTCATAGCAGTATCAGCTAATAAATTCATCGCAGGCAATGCAGGGCGACCTGCTGTCACAGGATGTTGAAACTCAACACAGAAGTGCGCCGCATCACAGCTAGAACCGCCGTTGCCAACCGCATACATGCGCCCACCGTTTTGATAAACTGTGGCGATAGCGCGCGCGGCTTCTAAGAGCGCTTTGGCATTATTATCAAAGAATTCACGTTTAGCATCAATGCTTTCATTGGATTTTTGTTTGATAGATTCCAATAAGCCTGCTTCATCTTGCTCTGGGTCTTTTTCCTTATTGTGCAGGAAGGGATAAAGATCCGTAAGGTGCTGTTTATTGTTATTATCAGACATTGAAAGTGCCTAATAGGGCTAATAAAAGCACACCCCCCCTGTTTTTCGATGATTTGTGCGGATAATACATATTACGCACTGTTCTGCATGGCACTAAGTTCTTCCTGAACCTCGCCAAGCTCCTCCAATATTTTCAGTGTGCGTTCGGCTTCATCTTCATCAATACGGCTCATCGCAAAACCAACATGCACCAGTACCCAGTCACCAACACATCTTTCAGGAGGGTGCTCATCATCAATAATGCAGGCGATATTGATTTCACGTTTAATGCCAGATACATCAACCTTGGCAGTGAGCTTGTCGGCATTGGTAATCTCTATAATTTGACCGGGTATTCCTAGACACATTTTGTAATTATCCGTATTTTTTGATAAGCAAGAATGAAACTCCAGCAACAACTGCTAATCCGATGCCTGTGTGGAAAGGGCTTGATAGGGCGTGTTGTAGGATATTTTCAAAAGCCAATTCTGAATGTTGTCCAGTGTGGGCACTTACTTGTGTGCTTAATAGTACACTGAATAGTAAAGTATATTTTTTAATCATGATGCTTTTCTCTGTTATTTAAGGAAAGGAAGGTTGTAATTGCTTAAATCAATTACAACCTTCCTTTGCCAGCGGTAGCAATATAATCAGACAAAGCAAGTTGTTGCTGGCTAATTGATGTCACCGTATGATGAACGCGTTTCACAACAGCTCTCATAAAATCAAACATGACTTGTGGTTCTTTTAAAATTAAGGGTCTGATATCTTCGGCTTTAAATTGTAAGACTCTTGCGTCACCAATAGCAATAACGGTTGATGCATGCTTGGTATCATCAATAAAACTGAGTTCTCCTACAAGGTCGCCTTCATCTAAAAGATGTAGAATACGTGGCTTTTCTTCTTTTTTCTTCTTTTTGTTTTTAACTAGCGCCAAACGCCCTTCTGCAACAATATAAAAGCTGGTTGTTGTTTCACCTTTTTTGAAAAGGAAGTCACCATCTTTTAATTCATTAACACAGCAGGCATGTTCTGCAAAAATTCTTGCGCCTCTGTCACCTATATATTTTCCTATTGGAGCCTCTAAGATGAGCTCGTGTATTTTGTCTATATCGGGTTTATTCATGATTAACTCCTGATAATTTATAGTTTATATTCGTTTTAAAATATGCGGTTGCTTGATTCAGGTTTAGTTTAGCCTTGTTTGTTAAACCTTGCTGAAGCTCCCATTCATAACCTTTTATGGTTAAAAATTGAACATCTGGGGTGTTATCAAAACAAGTTTGACAAGTTGCCAATATGGCCTCGACCGAAATAGCATGTGAGGTAAAACTAAAGTCCATTTTCGGCTTTACATTTTCAAGCTGAAACGTGTCTAAAGTTGGCACCTTGCTGGCATCAACAAAGAGTACTTTTTTCTTGTAGCTAATCATATCGGCATCTTCAAGATGTAATTGATAATGCCGCATGAGTTCTGCCTTAGGGCAGATGGACTCCTGTTCTAGCCAATCTATAAATGCCCAGCCTAAACCATCGTCTTGTCTGCCAATATTGCCAATACCATAAATTAAGCTATCAGCATTATTGTAGTCGGCAAGTATGGCAGTAATATGACTGAAAGCTTTATCAGCGGACAAATTCATTGACTAGCTCGCCTTTAGAATCTAAAACAGAAACAATCAAAGGCATTTGACCTGCGGCATGAGTTGCACAGCTTAAGCACGGGTCATAGGCGCGTATGCTGACTTCAATCGCGTTCATCATGCCTTCGGTGATTTCTGCATTACCACCTAGGTAGTCTTCTGCAACAGAGCGTACTGAACGGTTCATTACGGTATTGTTTTGCGTAGTTGCAACAACTAGGTTGGCAAAAGTGATGTTGCCTTCTTCATTGGCTCGGTAGTGGTGTAACAATGTACCACGCGGCGCCTCAACGACACCAACGCCTTCACCTGTCCATGCTCCTTCCGGTGGAGTGATGACAAGTTGGTCTTTTTGTAAGTCAGGGTCACTCAGTAAGACTTTAATTTGCTCAGCCGAGTGTAATATTTCTATTGCTCGTGCCCAGTTGGTGTGCAAGGTCATGTCATTGGCCTTGCCTTTGGTGTAATCGTGAAAGCGTTCTAACGCCGCTTTTGCAAGTGGCGTATCATCCGCATAGGTTTTTGTAACATTGACACGAGCTAGTGGGCCAACACGTACAGAACCTTTTTCACGCCCTAGGTCTTTGAGGAAAGGAAACTTCATATAGCTCCATTCTTCTGTTGCTTCTGAAAAGTGGTCTAAATAATCGTGGTAATTCAGTTCAGTTACAATTTCTTTGTTTTTATCAACGATACGCATTTTTCCGTGGTAATAATCAACATTGCCATCATCATCGACTAAACACATATTAAGTGCGGGAACATCTGCAAAGGTATCGACCTGCTCACGGTTTTTCTCATGAAAGTCGTAAAATAGATTTAAACCATCTTGTGCGAACTCGATGACTTCATCAATGGATATCAACCCATCTTCACCGTTTAATAAGCGATCTCTGGCTTCAATGCTAAGGTTTTGGTTAACCCCGCCAGGTACAGAGCTGATGCCATGCATACGTTTACCGAGAACGGCTTTGATGGTTTCCTGCCCCCATTTTCTTAGGGCGACAACACGTTTAACTAAGTCTGGATCAGCTTCAACTAAACCTAATACATTCCGTTGCTCAGGGGGAGCATCCATACCAAACAGCATTTCAGGAACAATTAGATAAAAGTAGGCAGTGACATGTGATTGTAACTGTTGGGCATAATGACCAAGACGACGCATTTTTTCAGGTGTAGGCAACATTTTCGTGCCTGTGCTGTAGCCGACGCCAACCATATCATCCAGTGCTTTAGCGCCACATAAATGATGGCTCACAAAGCAGATGCCGCATATTCTTTGTAGTAACATAGGTGCTTCCCAGTAGGGATGCCCTTGGATAAATTTTTCAAAACCACGAAATTCAACAACGTGGAGCTTGGCATCAACAACTTGATTGTTATCATCAAGTTGTATAGTCACTTTACCGTGACCTTCAATCCGCGTGACGGGATCAATTACTAATTTCTTACTCATTTTAAACTCCTCCGTTAATCATAACGGTTCATTGATGATGGTAGGTCGAATCCTCGTCCATTGACGAGATCATCAAGTACTTTAAGAATAGCGCCACCATCAGGTGGGCAACCAGGGATAAAGTAATCAATTTTGACGACTTCATGCAGAGGTTTTACCGTGGTTGTGATAATAGGAAGGTCTTCGTGAAAAGGAATAACTTTCTTAGCGCTTGGTACGGCGGTTGGTGAATCAATATAGGCTTCTCGAAAACACTCTTCCAAGGGCACTACATTACGCATAGCAGGAACTCCGCCCCATACAGCACATGCTCCAACAGAGATTAAAACATCACAATTTTCACGATATTCTTCTAAAACTTCGATATTTTCGCTATTAGCAATTCCACCTTCGATAAAACCTAAAGCCATTCGACCTGGTATTCGCTTAGTATCTGTCATTGAGGATCGGGTAATATTGACCTTTTCTAATAACTCTAACAGACCTTCATCCATATCTAAAAAAGATAAGGTGCAACCCCAGCAACCACAAAAACCAATCATAGCCACTTGTATTTTAGCGTCACGTATTGCCTGTGTTTTTGGGTCTAGCGGTGTTGCAGGTAAGTCATGAGATAATATTTCATCCTTCTTGTGTGCGTGGCTCATCGGTGTGTCCTCTCTAAAGCGCGATCTCTAATAGTTTTAACTTCAAATTTACGTTTACCTATGGGGTCATCATAACCTTGGGTTGAGTCTATGATACAACCGACGGGGCAAAGGTCAGATGCTTCTCGTACTTGCTGAGGTGACATTTCATTGGCGAGATCGGTATCTATCTCTATACGTGCATGCGTGCCTCGACCTTTAATACTGAATATTTTTTCACCAGTCTTTTCATCGCGAATCATATCAACGCAACGTTGGCAGAAGATACATCGATCTCTTTGTAAGAAAATGGTTTTAGAACTGTGATCTACCACACGAGGCGTAAATCGATAGGGGAAGCGAGAAACCATCATATCGACTTCATAGCCTGTTGCTTGTAACTCACAGCGACCACTTTTCTCACAACTTGGACAGTTATGATTGCCTTCTGAGAAGAGCAGTTCTACCAATGCTTTTCGCATGTCGGTTACTTCGGGTTCATTAACCTCAATTTCCATGCCTTCTGCTACGGGGATGGTGCAGGCGGCCATGACATTGCCATTCACTTTAACTGAGCAAGTACGACAGGTGCCTAAGCAAGGTTTACCTTTAACGTAACAAAGGGAGGGAATATAAACGCCATTTTCAGCAGCAACATCAATGATATTATCACCATCTCTTGCACTCACTTCTTTTCCATCAATGGTTACTTTAATGCTCATTATGCTTCCTCCTGTGTGAGTTTTTTATAGGCTAGTTCATGCGCACTTAATGCGTCATCCATATCAAAAGAAGGTAATAATGGGCCTTTTTGTTCAACTAGCTTTTCTTGGTAAATTTCTGGGAATTTTTCAAGTGTTGCTAAAATCGGGTTTGGTGCTGCAGTACCTAAGCCACAGCGACTTGTGCCTTTGAGTAATTTACTCCACGTGGTGATTTCTTCTATATCTTGCTGACAGCCACGACCATCAATAAAGCGTTCCATCTTATGTAATAAGTCAACGCCACCAGCACGACAAGGTACGCAAATCCCACAGGACTCCTCTACAAAGAATTTTTCAAAGTCTCTGACTACATTGAGTAGGTCGCGTGATTGATTAAACACCATTAATGAACCGTTACAGGACAAATCGCTGTAACAAAATTCGCGTTCACCATCAAGTTTAACGGATAGAGTATCACCAGCAGGACCACTTATTTGTACTGCTTTGGCATCTTTTGCACCTATCATTTCTAAAACTTCATTGAGTGTTGTGCCCCATTCTATTTCATAAATTCCAGGGTTTTCACAGTCACCTGAAACACTTAATAAGCGTGTTCCTGTGGAGTCATCGGTTCCCATTTCTTCATACCAATCACCGCCTTTTTCGATGATATAACTGGCAGCTGCAAGCGTCTCAACATTATTTACACTGGTGGGCATTCCTAGATAACCCTGATTGATCGGATAAGGAGGTTTAACTCTGGGAGTACCTCGTTTGCCTTCACAGGATTCAATCAATGCTGTTTCATCACCACAGACATAAGCACCCGCGCCCATTTGAATGCGTATATCAAACTCTAGTTTTGAACCGAGAATGTTCTTCCCAAGTAGGCCTTCATCACGAAAATCTTGGATTTGTTGCTGCAAAAAGTCTTTGAGATACCAGTATTCTGCACGTAAATAGATTATTCCATGACGAGAACCAACGGCGTAGGCGGCTGCAATCATCCCAAGTAATACATCTTTAGGTGAGTGAGAAAGTAGAACGCGATCTTTAAAAGTGCCAGGTTCTCCCTCATCGGCATTACAGATGATATATTTTTCAGCCCCTTCGGCTTCTCGGCCGAACTTCCATTTCATTCCTGTTGGGAAGCCTGCACCACCACGCCCACGAAGGTTAGCTAGAGTGATTTCCTCAATAACTTCTTCAGGGATATGCTTGTCTAAACATGTTTGCAAAATTGATTTATAGTCACGATTGGCTTTAAACAAAACTTGGCTTTCAGTTTTTATATTGGCATCAACCATATTTTCGACATAAGCGAGTTCTTTACTGTTGATATTTTTAGGGTTGGCGATATTTTCTGCTGTTTTACCTGACTTTAAGTCACTAATAATATCTTTTACCTTGTTTGGTGTTAATTTTGTGAAAACAACATTGTCTACCATCATGGCTGGTTCTTGATCACTTAATCCAATGCAGTTTGCATCCCCCAAACCAAAAGTACTTGTTTCATCGACACTGTTAAACGCTGTGCCGATCTCATTGCTAAGCGCATCGCGTACCTCGTCGTAACCGCTCATTTTGGCGATGGTTGTATCGCATAGGTAAACCTTATGCTTTCCAAAAGGCTTGTCGTGAAAAAAGTGGTAAAATGTTAGGGTTTCGCGCACATCATCATTTGAAATTTTTAGATCTTTTGCCAACGAAGAGACTGCTTCATCGGAAATATAACCTTGTTGCAACTGCACATCCCATAGCATATCCATTAAGCGTGTTCGATCGGAATGGTAGTTGCTTAATATAGTTTGGATTTCATCGTTCATGTTTTCTCCTTTAAATGTCGCAAGCTGTGATCAATCTATGATTCTCGCGGCTGTTATAACTGCTTGCCCTAAAGCTAAACCACCATCATTGGCGGGCACATTGCGGTGCACTAAGACAGTAAAGTCTTGCAGTTCTAGGCCTTGTTTTACATCTTCAAATAAGGTTTTGTTTTGAAAAACACCACCTGATAGAGCGATGGTATTAATGATATTTTCTTTTGCTAGTTGTATGCCTAAAGTTTGTATGGCATTCGATAAACCTTTATGAAATCGTGCTGAAATCAAAGATGAAGGAATTGAATCTGACAAGTCTTGCAATAAAGCCTTCCACATCGGAGTAGGGTCTAATTGCTTGGCGCTTAAATCAAATTCATAAGCCGAGTTATTTGCCTTTTTCCAAGCTTGCTCATCAATGCAATTTTCTAATTCAATTGCTGCCTGTCCTTCATATCGGATTTCTTCAGGGCAGAGCCCTATCGCAGCTGCCACCGCATCAAATAATCGACCTGCTGATGAGGCTTTGGGACAGCTCATTCCTTTTTCTAACATAGCATCAAAAGTAGCTAGAGGTTTTTTCGATAAGGTTTTAACCAATTCCAATTCTGCATGGTTTTGAACTATCCAATCCCAACCATTCTCATTGCTGTTGATAGGGCTTAAACAGGTCTGTAAATGTGCATAGGTGTTACGCCAAGGTTGCTTCATAGCAACCGCACCACCCAACAAAGCGACAGGTTTAAAGTGTGCGAGACGCTTGCTTTGCTGATAATCAGCTAGCAAAAACTCGCCACCCCATAAAGAGCCGTCAGCAAATAAGGAGCCATCAGCAGATAAGGAGCCGTCAGATCCATACCCTAGACCATCCAATGCAATTCCTAATACGGGTTCACCATTCAATGGGTATTGATTATCCGCAAGGCAAGCGGCGATATGTGCATGATGGTGTTGAATTTTGTGTAATTTAATTCCTCTTTCGTTAGCTAGTTCGTGACCTGCTTTGTTAGAGATATATTCAGGGTGCATATCAATTGCGATATGTTCAGCTTGATGCTGGAATAGATTTTCGTACAGAGCTAGATTGTGACGGTAGTCTTCATAGGTTTTATAATTTTCTAGGTCGCCCATGTGTTGTGATAAAACTGCCTGACCATTTTTGATGAGACAAAATGTATTTTTTAATTCGCCGCCCATTGCGAGTATTTGTGGCGTGCTTTCAAACCCTTCAGGCAAGGGCAAAGATTCAGGCGCATAACCACGAGCGCGACGGTAAAATTGTGGCTTTCCAGCCATCATGCGTACCACAGAATCATCCACACGATTTTCAATGTCACGATTATGCAGTAAAAAGTAATCTGCAATATGGCTTAAGATCTCACGAGCATGATCGTTATCAATGCATTGGGGTTCGTTACTGGCATTGGCTGATGTCAAGACAATAGGCTTGTTCAATACATTCAGTAATAAATGATGTAACGGACTATAGGGAAGCATCATGCCTAATGTTTTTTGCCCAGGTGCTACATCATTAGATAACTGTGATGTTTTTCGTTCCGTACCGCTTACCTCTCGTTTTTTTAATAAAACAATCGGTGCGGCGGGACTGGTAAGTAGAGCGCGCTCTTCATCATTTACATAACAATACTGCTCAATCATTGTCACGTTCTTTGCCATGATGGCAAAGGGTTTGTTGGGGCGCTGCTTTTTTAAGCGTAGCTTTTGGACTGCGCTTATTCCACTTTCTCCATTTGCGGAGCCATTGTTGTTAAAGCCATCATCACAAGCACAAACGGCTAAATGAATGCCTCCAATGCCTTTAATGGCAACAATGTTTTTCTCACGAATACAGAGGGCTGCCTGAATAATAGGCATATCATTAATGGGATCTTTGTAACGTTGGTTCTTATTAACACTGGAAACTAACTTTCCACCCCTGTCTTCCAGCCATACTTCAGGGCCACAATTAGGGCAAGCATTAGGTTGCGCATGAAAACGGCGATCATAAGGTGAATTGTATTCGCTTAAACAAGCAGGACACATCTCAAACTCGTCCATACTGGTTTGAGCGCGATCATAAGGAATACCTTTGATAATACTTAATCTCGGTCCGCAGTGGGTACAGTTGGTAAAAGGGTAACCTTGGCGACGGTTCTGACTGTTGCTGTTCTTATTTAAAGTATCATCCAAAATTTCTGCAAGGCACTCATCACAAGTTGCTGCATCTGCGGTTATCCCAGTGTTGGCAGTAGAGTGGGTCGATTCGATGATTTCAAAGTTTAACGCTGGGTCATCAGGGAAGTCAGTGCGTTCACGCTCGATGCTATCAATGCGAGACAGAGCAGGCTTGTCATTATTGAGCGCATCAATAAATGCATTGATGGAAAGTGATTTTCCTTCTACTGCTATCAATACACCATCGCCATCATTACTGACTGAACCAGAAAGTTGGAACTGTGTAGCAATTTTCCACACTGCTGGGCGAAAACCCACACCTTGCACAATGCCACGAATACGGATACATTCAGCATGTTGTTTAGGGGCTTTTGGAAGTGGATTCGCTTTCAATATCAGCTCAGATAAGTCAATAATGTAATATAGTATTACGTTTTTAAATAAAAGTGTAATAATTGTTTTCGATTTTATGTATATTAGCAGGATTATTTTATCAGTTTATTAATTTTTGAGGAGTCAGAATGCCCTTTCCAGATGCGTTTTACCGTTGGCGACCACACCCTTGGCATGGACTTGATGCAGGAGAAGATGCCCCCGATATTGTTAATGCTTATATTGAGATTACGCCTTACGACCCTGTAAAATATGAAACGGATAAGAAAACAGGCTACTTAATGGTGGATAGACCTCAACGTGCATCTTCTTTACAACCTTCTCTTTACGGTTTTATTCCTCGTACCTATTGTGGGAAACGCACTGCAAGCCTAATGGATCAAGAAGGGCTAAAAGGGGATAAAGATCCTCTCGATATTTGTGTATTTTCAGAACGCCCAATTACCCGTGCCGATATATTATTACACGCCAGAGTTCTTGGTGGTTTGCCGATGATTGATGACGGGGAGGCAGACGATAAAATTATTGCTGTTTTAGCGACAGACAATATTTGGGGAGAAGCGCGTGAGCTTGATGATATACCTCATGTGCTTATTGAGCGTTTAGATCATTATTTTAATACTTATAAAATGGTGCCGGGTAAAGAATGTTCTGTACAAATAGGTGAGCCGTATAATCGTGAACATGCATTAAAAGTAGTCAAAGCGTCAATGGAAGATTATCAAGAGCGTTATGGTGAATGATCTAATTCTTTAACCCTTAATTCTTCAACCAAAGAATTAAAACTTTCAAAGTAGAGATTGTTATGAGTCAAAAGAAAACCGTATTTCGCTTGCTTCACTATATAGAGCAAGCTGGCTTAGTCATTATCCTGATTGCAACACTGATCGCTGTCGGGCAAGAAATCATCGTAATGTTTGAGCAAGGAAAAGTCGAACTCAAAGACTTATTGTTATTGTTTATCTATCTCGAAGTGTTAGCAATGATTCAAATCTATTATGAACAGCATAAGTTACCTATACGTTTTCCAATATACATCGCTATTGTTGCCTTGGCTCGATATATTATTTTAGATTCAAAATCGTTTGAACAGTGGAGATTACTGGAAACCAGTTTGACAATTATCATTCTCACGCTTGCAGTATTAGTGGTACGTTACGGTCATGTTCGTTATCCCTACCCAGAAATTGATTGTGATGATGCAAAAAGGAAGAAAGAAGAGAGTGATAAATAAAATGATATTTACGAAAATCATAAACAAGGTGAATCCATGATCCCTACAGAAGAAGTTGTTGATATATCCCGTTTGCAGTTTGCAACGGTTGCGCTGTACCACTTTTTATTCGTGCCGTTAACTATCGGTATGACTTTTCTCATCGCAATCATGGAATCTGTCTATGTGATGACAGGTAAGAAAGTCTATAAAGATATGACTAAGTTTTGGGGAAAGCTTTTCCTCATTAACTTTGCTATCGGTGTTGCTACAGGCTTAACGATGGAATTCTCCTTCGGCACTAACTGGTCTTATTACTCACATTACGTGGGCGATATTTTTGGTGCACCGTTGGCAATTGAAGGCTTGATGGCGTTTTTCTTAGAAGCGACGTTTGTGGGTATGTTTGTATTTGGCTGGGATAGAATGTCAAAAATTGAACATTTATCCGTCACTTGGCTTATGGCAATCGGCACCAACTTGTCAGCACTTTGGATTTTAATCGCCAACGGTTGGATGCAAAACCCCGTAGGAGCCAAATTAAATATCGAAACCATGCGGATGGAACTAACCAGCTTCAGTGAGATTCTGTTTAACCCTGTAGCGCAAGTTAAATTCATTCATACGGTCGCGGCAGGTTATGTGGCTGGGTCAATGTTCGTGCTTAGTATTAGTGCATGGTATTTATTAAAAGGGCGAGATACAGGCTTTGCTAAACGTTCTTTTGCTATCGCTGCTGCCTTTGGAACAGCGGGTATTTTCTCGGTTATTTTACTAGGTGATGAAAGTGGTTATGAGGCAGGCGATGTTCAAAAATACAAATTAGCAGCGATTGAGGCTGAATGGCATACCGAAGAAGCACCTGCTGCATTCACCGTTTTTGCAATTCCTGACCAAGAAGCACAAAAAAATGATTACGCAGTAAAAATTCCCTATGCTCTAGGCATCATTGCAACACGTTCTTTAACCGAAGAAGTTAAAGGGCTTAAAGATATCATTGATGATAACGAAAAACGTATTCGTAATGGAATGCTCGCTTATGCTTTATTTGAAAAAATACGCAAGAAAACGGCATCCGATGTTGATATAGAAAGCTTCGATTCAATGCGAGATGACTTTGGTTATGGCTTGTTACTAAAGCGCTACACACCTAATGTTGTCGATGCAACCGAAGAACAAATTAAACTCGCCGCTAAGAACAGTATTCCTAGAGTTGCACCGCTGTTTTTCTCATTCCGTATTATGGTTGCCGCTGGGGTAGCGATGTTAGGTGTCTTTGTTCTTGCTTTTCTCTTTACATCAAGGCGCACAGTCTTTAAAAAGCGCTGGTTCTTGTGGATTTGCTTTCTCAGTTTACCGCTACCGTGGATTGCCATTGAAGCGGGCTGGTTTGTTGCAGAATTTGGTCGACAACCGTGGGCGGTAGGAGGCGTATTACCGACAGCGATGGCATCCTCCAATCTCGAATATAATGATGTCTTATATAGCTTAATTGCTTTTATTGCTCTCTATACTGTATTACTAATTATAGAAGTTTACCTGATGCAAAAGTTTGTCCGTATTGGTCCTAGCTCGTTACATACAGGACGTTACCACTTTGAGAAAGGCGAACAAAATGCACATAGAGCAGGACAAGCTAAGTCAAAACCCGATACTAATCACCAAGAATTGATATAAGGAGCTGAGCACATGGAATTTTTAGATTATGCGTCATTAAAGTTTCTCTGGTGGGCAATCATCGGTATTCTTTGGATTGGCTTTGCGGTCACAGTAGGTTTTGATTTAGGTATCGCAATGATGTTGCGCTTTGTGGGTCGAACCGATGCGGAACGCCGCGTTGCAATCAATGCGGTAGCACCACACTGGGATGGTAATCAAGTGTGGTTAGTGCTTGCCGCTGGTGCATTGTTTGCCGCATGGCCAAATGTTTATGCCACGGCTTTTTCTGGCATGTATTTGGCGATGATGATTTTGTTATTCGCCTTGATTGGTCGTCCGCCTGCATTTGATTACCGCTCAAAACTAGAAGGCTCGAAATGGCGTAACGCTTGGGACTGGGTATTAGTAACTACAGGTTTTGTACCGCCGTTAATATTTGGTGTTGCTATGGGTAATCTATTTTTAGGGTTACCATTTAAGTTTGATGAATATATGCGCTCTACTTGGGATGGTGGCTTTCTAGATTTACTGCATCCCTTTGCTATTCTCTCTGGCTTATTAGCCATTGCAATGTTTCTAATGCAAGGTGCTACCTATTTGATGGTGCGTTCTGATGCTGAAGTATATAAGCGTTCACAAAGGGTTGTAGATGGCTCAGCTACCGTTGTGTTAATGCTATTTGCAGGATTAGGAATCTGGATAACCTTTGGGATTGAGGGAATGCGCATAGTGACAGGCGGAGAAGCGGGTGGCGTTGCCAACCCAACATTAAAAACCGTAGAAGTCGTTGCCGGTGGTTGGACTGATAATTACTCAAAATATCCACTCATGTTAATAGCGCCCATTCTTGGTTTTGTAGGGGCAGCAGCAGCTTTAATTTTATCTAAAGCAGGCAGAGCAGCTACCGCATTTTGGGGTTCATCCTTGAGTATTATTGGAATTATTTTAACGGCAGGGTTTTCTTTATTCCCATTCATTATGCCGTCATCATTAAACCCAAATCATAGTTTTACCGCTTGGGATGCGGTCGGCTCGGAGTTAACCTTAACGGTGTCATTTTTTGCAGCTATTGTTTTTGTTCCCATTATTATTATTTACACAAGCTGGTGTTATAAGAAAATGTGGGGGCCTCATACAGTTGAGTCGATTGAAGAAAACAGTCATAACCTTTATTAGGTCAGAATTAGAATTAGGAGTAGTTTATGTGGTATTTTGCTTGGTTATTAGGCGTATTGTTGGCTTGCTCCATGGCGATCATCAACGCGATGTGGTTAGAACTTAATGGTTTAGATGACGATGAAAAAGAAGATGATTAACTGTTTTTCATAGTTTATTGTTGAATAAAAAAGCGTAAAACGGCAACCGTTCTACGCTTTTTTTATGATGGTTTTATATGCCCACTGATGCACTCACTAAACGTTTTTTAAATGCTCAAAAATCCTTTACCTCAGGCTGGTTACAAGTTTCTGTCGGGCTTGGTTTATTTTCAGGCTTTTTATTAATCGCTCAAGCTTGGTTTTTAGCCAGTGCCATAAATGGTGTAATCTTCGAAAAACAAACACTCCATGAAGTACAAAGCTGGTTATGGATGTTACTGGCAGTTTTCTTTGTACGTGCCTTTTTAGCTTGGGCATCTGAAAAAGCGGCGTTTCATGCTTCTGCAAAAATCAAACAACAATTACGCGATAAATTACATCGGCACTTATTAAATGCTGGTCCAATTACACTGGGTAATGAAGGAAGTGGCGAAAGAGTCAACACGCTAGTTGATGGCATCGAAGCACTCGAAAACTATTACGCTCGTTATATTCCCGCGATGTCTTTAATCGTTTTAGTGCCGTTATCCATTTTGGTTTTTGTATTTCCTATTGATTGGATTTCAGCAACTGTGATGCTGGTGACTGCGCCATTAATTCCTTTCTTTATGATATTAATTGGCAAAGGCACCGAAAGCCTTAATAAAAAACAATGGCGCAAGCTAGCGCGAATGAGCGCACATTTTCTGGATATGATTCAAGGCTTAACCACCTTGAAAATATTCAATACCTCAAAACGAGAAGCAGATCTGATTGCACGAATATCAGATGATTACCGTCGTAGCACCATGTCTGTTTTACGTGTCGCCTTTTTGTCTTCGTTGGTGCTGGAGTTCTTAGCCACCGTGAGCATTGCCATGGTCGCCGTGTTAATTGGTTTTCGTTTGTACTACGGTGAGATGGATTTTTTATTAGGGTTCTTCGTACTGCTACTTGCCCCCGAATTCTATTTGCCACTGCGCAACATGGGTACACATTATCATGCTCGCATGGAGGCGATTGGTGCGGCAGAACAGATGGTAGAAATCTTGGAAACGCCTGCGGTATCTTCTTTGGAGGAATCCAAGTCGCAAACACAAATAACAACAGATACAAAGCCCACCCCCCCCTTTTTTGGTCATTTTGTACGGGAAAGCCAAGTGCCAGCTATTTCTTTTAATCATGTGTTCTTTTCGTATGAAGAAGGAAGGCAAGCGCTTGATGGTTTCTCCTTAGAAATAAAAGCAGGGAAACGAATAGCACTGATTGGTGAAAGCGGAGCAGGAAAAAGTACCGTGGCAAATTTATTGTTGGGTTTTATTCAGCTTAATGATGATAAAAATTCTAGTGTTAACAATACAGGCGCAAACAAGGGTGAAATACAGGTAGATGGGGTGAATTTAAATTCACTCGGCATAGAAAACTGGCGCAAGTACATCGCATGGGTTCCACAGCGACCCTATTTATTTCACGGAACAATTGCCGACAATATCCGTTTAGGCGCAACGAGTGCTGTGGATACTGACATAAAACAAGCCGCAGAACTGGCAAACGCGGCAGAATTTATCGAATCATTTACTGATGGTTATGACACGATGATAGGCGAAAAAGGTGAAGGTTTATCTGGCGGGCAAATTCAACGCATTGCCTTAGCGCGCGCTTTTCTGAAAGATGCGCCATTATTAATTTTAGATGAGGCAACGGCAAACCTTGATAAAACCAGTGAAGAACTAATCCAACAAAGCATCAAACGCTTATCAAAAGGTAAGACTGTTATTACCATCGCGCATCGACTTAACACCATTAAAGATGCGGATAAAATTGTTGTTATGGACAAAGGTAGGGTGGTTGAAGTGGGCACGCATCAACAATTACTATCATCTAAAAACTCACCTCAAGAGAACGGTACAAATTATAAAAAAATGCTAGCTATTTTTGAAGGCATGGAAAGTCCCGCATGAGTGAATCTATAGGAACAAATACAGAAACCACAAAAAATCAACAAAGTGACACCGCTGTTTTCTTACGACTTTGGCGGTTATTCAAACCTTATTGGGGCTGGATGTCACTGGGTATTCTACTGGCACTCATAACCGTTTTATCCAACGTCACCTTAATGGCATTGTCAGGCTGGTTTATTACCTCTATGGCAATAGCGGGACTTACAGCTGCATCGATTGATTATTTTAGCCCAGCGGCAGGCATTCGTGGCTTAGCCATTGCGCGTACAGCAAGCCGTTACGCTGAACGAGTCATCACACACGAAGCCACATTTCGGGTGATCGCAGAGCTACGTCATTGGTTTTATCTGCATTTAGAACCGTTGGCACCCGCTGTATTGCAACGCTATCACAGTGGTGATTTATTAAGCAGAATCCGCGCTGATATTGACACGCTAGAAAATGTTTATATCCGCATTATTGTTCCTGTCACGGTTGCCATTATTGCCTGTGGTTTATTTATTTGGTTCTTATCACGTTATGATAATCTGCTGGCGATTTTTGTATTGTTGATGTTTATTATCGCTGGCGTTATCACACCGTTATGGGTTAATAAATTTAGCGCAAAACCTGCTAAAAAGAAAGTTGAGCTATCCAGTGAGCTTCGCACCCAAGTGATTGACAGCGTACAAGGCATGGGCGAATTATTAATTTATGGTGCGGCGCCTCAGCAAATAGAAAAAGTCGATAAACTCAGTAAACAGCTATTAACTCAGCAAAGTAAATTGGCAAGTCACTTTGCACTATCGCAATCCATTTTGAGCTTATGCACTAATATTGCCATGTTAGGCGTTGTGGTGATCGCAATACCGTTGCTAACAAAATCGGGGCTAATAAATGCAGGGACGCAAGAGCTGTTATCGTCACCAAATTTAGTAATGTTAACCTTATTTACACTGGCAAGTTTTGAAGCAGTGGGAGCACTACCGTTAGCTTTTCAAACCTTGCCAGAAACGCTAGCGGCAGCGCGCCGCATATTCACACTTGTCGATGCAAAACCACAAGTCGAAGAACCCAAAACGGATTCTCCAACCCCTAACAATAACGATATAGTTTTTAACAGCGTAAGTTTCAGCTATGACCAAAACGAGAATAACAGCACAGACGATGTATTTAATGATTTGAGTTTTTCACTCCCGCAAGGAAAACGTCTAGGCATCGTCGGCAGCAGTGGCATCGGGAAAAGTAGTATCGTAAATTTGCTACTGCGATTCTGGGAGCCAACATCAGGGTCAATCACCTACGGCGGACATGAGCTATCACAATACAAAGGTGAAGATATTCGCCAATATTTTTCTGTAGTAACCCAGCAAAGTCACTTTTTTAACAGCACCATAAAAAGTAATTTACTCTTAGCAAAACGAGACGCATCCGATGCCGAGGTCGAGCAGGTTTGTCGTGTGGCGCAAATTCACGATTTTATAGTATCTCTTCCAGAGAGCTACGACACATGGGTCGGCGAAGCAGGGCTAAAACTTTCTGGCGGACAATTAAAGCGCTTAACAATCGCGCGAGCATTACTGAAAAATTCGCCAGTACTAATTTTGGATGAGCCGGGCGAAGGCTTGGATAGTCAAACAGAAACGAATCTCTTAAACGCGCTATTTGATTATAAAAAAGAGACCAGTATTTTGTTGATTACGCATCGTCAAACGGGATTAGATGCGATGGATGAAATCCTAACCTTAGACTAGCTCGATTTTCCACAGCACTTCTTAAACTTCTTCATGCTCCCGCAATAACACGGATCATTACGACCATTCTTAGGAACGGCGCGAGTAAAGGTATTGGCTCGCCAACCCATCGGGGCTGATCGCTCGCCGGGGGTGATTTCCTTATCAACAATCGGCACATCAAGGTTGGCGTAGTCGATGCCTTTGTCGAGTGTTTGTTTATTCTCATTGGGGTAGAGCCACCATGTGAGCTCTTCTTTGGGTGAATCTATATAGCCTTTTATGACTTTATCTTTTTGCGCAAGCACGCTGGTGATGTCAGTTTTGATGCAATCATCCAGCAACTTTAAATCCATCACCAAGGGCGCGATGAGTTTATCGTTAATTGCTACTCGTAATAAATTCTCCATGCCGTTGGGATGAATATCATAAGCGATTAGTCCGACATTATCCCAAACATAACTGGGTGTGCGTTCGAGTTTTTCTTCCATCAACTCTTTTAAATAATCGATAACTTCAGTGCGCTTGATCACATCTTCTTTCCATAGCACCACCAAGCTTTCTAAAGCAGAAGAGCGCACCCAGATATTTACATTGGGGTTTTCAATGACACTTTTAATCTGGCTTAAATCACCATCATAAACCGAGGCAAGGATGCGCCCTAAAGCTTCGGTAAACACCTCGCCGGTTAAAGACACCACGGTATCGCCTGAGCGCGAAATCAGTTTGATGATGTGAGGATACGCTTTCGTCTCACGAAAATTTGCCAGCAAGAACAAAGAAACCACATGGCGGATATAATCATCGCCACGGTTCTTAACCGAATGCGGATCATTCGCAAACGCTTCTACCTCTTTAAGTAGCAACGGTGTGATGTTTTCTTTTTCAGCTTGGATAGCCTCAAAAATATCTTCAGACGGTGGCTGGCTGATGGATTTAATTTGTTCAAATAATGATTTGGCAGGCATTTTTAATCTCAAAAAAGGTTATTAAAGTGATTCTAAACTTACAAAACGGCAAAAACAGGGGGGGTGAGTACTATTAAAGGTAATCTTCCCAGCGTAATAACAGCACAGACTTACTCGGAATGGTGGCTGTCATATAAGCGATACGACCCAAGGTATTTTGTTTCGCGGTGTATTTAACGGTAATTTTCTTGGTGAATTTATTCTTCGATCTATCTAAAACGGCAACCTGCCCAGCATTCAACAGTCGCTTTATTAGGTAAAGCGTTTTTGCAGAGAGTGTGGCTTTTATTTTAGTACAGCCAAATTTATCTTTACTGTTGAGTTGATTGTCTAAAATGACTTTTGCAAAACCCGCATATTTAATTTCAGCCGCTTTTTCTGGGCGCATCGGGCCTTTTATGGTATTTGTATTGTTGACGCTTGCGTTATTACTTGCGTTCTTTCTTGCGAGGTTTTTAGGTTGCGAGAGTTGTAGATTTTCAAGTAACGGTTTGGAAATATAAAATACCGTGTCATCGTTTTTGATGTAGATACAATCTTTGTTCGGCAAGTAATTAGGAATAATCGTAAATGCTTTGTTAATGGTCTTACCAAATTGAGGCTCAGTAAATTGCGATTTTTTTATGATAGTAACAGCCTCCTTTGCATAAAGTGAATGAGAAAAAATCACTAATGCAGAGAACAACGCGATAAAGCTGTAGCTAAGTTTAATGATCACCTTTGCCTTCAGCCGCATGCGATAAATAAAGTGCCAAGCCTAAGAAGGCGATACCACCTGCAAAGTACAACAAATCTTTGGCGTCTTTAAATTCCATACCCAGCGCATGT
>JALSLX010000075.1 GCA_026988095.1 Thiotrichaceae bacterium | reverse complement strand
TATTGAAATATTTTATAATCGTAAAAGAAGGCACTCAGCGAACGGTGGAATAAGCCCTGTAGCGTTTGAGGAAAAAGCAGCATAATATGCTTAAATGGAGTGGCTACTTTTCGTGGGGAACATCAACTTATTATTAACAGTGATCAGGCGATGTATGCCTCAAAGAAAAAAGGTCGTAATTGCCACTCTTACTTTGATAAAAAAATGTTTGAAGAGACTCAATATAAATGTAAATTAACGAGTGATTTAAGGCAAGCAGTTTCAAAAGATCAGTTTACCTTGCATTATCAGCCTATTATTGACCTGAAGAATAAGACAATTACAAAAGCAGAAGCACTAATCCGTTGGAATCATCCAGAGCGTGGTTTAGTTTCACCTTTAGAATTTATTCCATTGGCCGAGGAAGCCGGAATAATAAATGGAATAGGGGATTGGGTTTTTAAAAGTGCAATAGATCATACCGCCAAGATACAAGAGCGATCTGAGCAGAATTTTCAAATGACAATTAATACATCACCTGTACAGTATACAAAAAATGGTATGGACGTACCCTCATGGTTTGACTATCTAAGTACTCGTGGCTTGAGTGGTGAAAATATTATCGTGGAGATTACTGAAGGCGTTTTAATGGAGGCGCGTGAGTCAGTTGTTAAGAGATTGTTTCAATTACGGGATTTAAAAGTAGGTGTTGCAATAGATGACTTTGGAACGGGATATTCTTCGCTTTCTTATTTGAAAAAATTCGATATTGACTATTTGAAAATAGATCAATCTTTTGTTAAGAACTTAAAGTTAGGCTCAGATGATGTTGTTTTGATACAGGCAATTATTGTTATGGCGCATCAGTTAGGTATTAAGGTCGTTGCAGAAGGAATAGAGACAAAAGCTCAAATGGATATATTGATTGCAAATGGTTGTGATTATGGTCAGGGTTATTATTTCTCAAAACCTTTGGATGGAGCTAAGTTTTTAGATTTTTATGAGAGTTGGGATAAAGGCTTACTTCATACTTAGGCCACCTATCAACGAATACACCATCACAATTAAAACTTATTAAGTCAAAGTTACTCATTTGTACTCTAAAAGAATATTAAAGTAGCTAGTTTATTACTATTAGGTGTTTATTTAACGTGTTTAATACAAATCATCGAAAAAGAGGGGGGGTGGTCTATAAAAATACGGTATTTATAGACCACCCCCCCTCTTTTTCGATGATTTGTGTGTAATTTCGAGACGTTTTAGCCTCTAAGCGTCATGAAATTTGCTGGTAATAAAGGTTTTGAGGATGGTTAGCATCTGCAAAGAAGTACCAACGCTCTGCGATTAGGCCAAGATATTGCACACCGACTGCTACAACAGGTATTACCCAAGAAGATGTACCTAAACTTAGTGCCAATAATACTAATGGAGCAATAAAGGCTAATGCTAGGAAGATATATTTCATATTGCGAACAAAACTAGCCTTTTTCCCATGAAAATATTCACGTGTATTAAATGAACCACCCATTGAGCCTTGAGCTATTTGTTTAATATTGGGGTGATTAACGCCGATAGCAGAACGAAGGTCAGACTTAGGCTTTATCTTGCTATTGCGTACTAATGACAAAATACGGAATACTAATGCAACTACTGTAAAGAAGATTGCCCATGCCGCATAAAATTGAGTTAACTCAGTTTGCATATAAGCAGATAGAGCTGTCGCAACCACAAAACCCGATGCTGTGCCCATAAGCGTAAAGTTTACAACCGTTAATGGAGAATGCCACTCTTGTAAGAACTTAATGCAACCGTAAATCATACCTGTACAGATAAACAAGGCGTAAACCGTAACTGTAGCTGCAAGACCTAATAGTAAAGTTGCATCAATTCCTGTACCACCAGGCATAGTGAATAATGGTGTTGTTAAGCCAAAGTAATGTGCCGCACCATAAAGGAAAACTGCACCCATTGCCGCTGGCAATGCAATGACTTCACGAGATAACCAAGAAGTTTTCCATTTAGCTGCTGAACGCCAAGCACGCTCTGGGTGACCTAAGTGAAAGAATGATGCAAATAATCCAATAGCCATTAAGCCTACTGCGATAATACTGCCTATCACATAGAAGTCAGGATGTTGTTGTTCTGGCATTAGCTTGAACTGCGTAAATATCTGACCTGTGAATAACGCAAGAAATAAGCCTTGAGCTGCACCAATCAATGTTGTTAAAAATATTACTGAAAATGCTGGATGCATAATTTTTTACCTTTTGTTCAAACCTTCAAAAGTTTAAATGGTTCTTATATATTCTAAAATTTCAAAAACTCCATCATTCTGGCGAAGACCAGAATCCATCTACTGCATGACACTTTGGTTCATCCATGGATACCGGCCTACGCCGGTATGACGATATAAAATTTACTCTAATCAAGTGTTGCTCAGATTGCCTCTAGCTTGCTCCAGTGCAAGGCGGTAAATGTGAGCTTGCTACTGCAAGTGATCATTTCCCAACGCGGCAATGGAGTAAGATAGAGGTGATATGTGCAATCACGACTACCAAGAAGTCATATCATCTAAAGATGGCCCTGTACCTGGAGCATTGTGCGTCTTACGCTCTTCCTTGCTCAAAGGGTTGTCAACACGCTCTAGCTCATCCTTATGGATCGTCATTTTCACTTTTCGACGTGGTAAATAATGATTCGCAGGTTTTGTGCCCCACTCTGGCATTAATTGATAACCTGCATTTTCACGAATCGCTTTTGATACATCAGAGCTCTCATCGTGCACATCACCAAACAAACGTGCGCTGGTAGGGCATGACATGACACAAGCTGGCTTACGCTCATTTTCTGGCAAATCTTCATCGTAAATACGATCAACACAAAGGGTACATTTTTTCATTACCTTTTGTTTTTCATCTAGCTCACGCGCACCGTAAGGACACGCCCAAGAACAGTATTTACAACCGATACACTTATCGTAATCAACCAATACAATGCCATCTTCTTCGCGCTTGTAACTTGCGCCTGTCGGGCAAACGGGTACACAAGGTGGCTCTTCACAATGTAGACAACTTTTAGGAAAATGTACGGTTTCTGTTTGCGGATAAGTGCCAATTTCAAATGATTGAACACGGTTAAAGAATGTACCCGTTGGGTCTTCTTTATACGGGTTTTTATCAACCATTGAACCTGCTGGGCCTGATGTGTTCCACTCTTTACAAGAGGTTACACAGGCATGACAACCTACGCAGACGTTTAAATCTATTACTAATGCTAATTGAGTCATTTTTTAAGCCCCATCTTTTTGCGGAAGCCACCAGCAAAGTATGCTTGCCACTTCGTTTTACGACGATCATCCATGCCCGGTAAAGGTTTAACCGCATCAAACTGGGGCGAGGTTACTTCTGGCTCGCCATCTTCTGCTTTATAAACTCTAACTCGAACATCATACCAACCCGCTTGACCTGTAACTGGGTCAGAGTTTGAAACGTGATCACCGGCATCATGTGCGGGTAACTCTTCACCAATAATGTGGTTAAGCAAGAAGCCTTTATTAGCTTCATTAGCTTTTGGGTCAAGACCCCAAGTACCTGATGCTTTACCGATTGCGTTCCATGTCCATACTGTTCCTGGCTCTAATGATTCTGAGAAACGACACATACAACGCACTTTTCCGTGCATCGACTCAACCCAAACCCAATCACCATCATCAAAACCGTTTTGACGACCCAAAATCGGGCTAACGTATAAATAGTTATGCGTATGTATTTGACGTAACCAAGCGTTTTGCGAATCCCACGAGTGGTACATCGCCATTGGGCGCTGTGTTAACGCATTCAATGGGTATTTCTTGGTATCCGTTAGCTGTGATTCCAATGTTTCATGGAAGAAAGGTAATGGATCAAAATATGTTTCTACACGCTTACGCAAGCGATCTGGCGGTTGTCTACCCGTTGTTTTGCCTTGTGCCGCTAAGCGGAATTTTTGCAAAATTTCAGAGTAAACGTGCACATTGATTGGCTCGTCGTAGCGCGTCATATTATGCTCTTGCGCCCAATGCAGGTAACCACGGTTCCAGTTACGCATATATTGGAATGACTTTGGTAATTCGTAATGGAAGACACAGTTGTTCTTCTCGTACATTTCCCACTGGTTTGGATTAGCTTCGCCTTTCATGGATTTTTCACCACTCTTACCACGCCAACCTGCTAAGAAGCCAATACCAGAACCTGGCGCAGTTTCAAAGTTGATTACCAAATCTTTATAATCTTTAAACTTACGTGTGCCGTCTTCTTTGGTAAACGAAGGTAGCTTTAAACGTGAGCCTAATTCAACAATGACATCTTGGAACGGCTTACAATCACCTTTTGGCGGAAGCACAGGGATACGCACCGAATCGGCTGGGCCGTCATATTCTGAGATAGGACGATCAAGCATCGACATCGCATCATAACGCTCAAGATAGGTTGTATCTGGCAGAATCAAATCACCAAATTCAACCGTTTCTGAATGATAAGCATCACAGACGATAATGAATGGGATTTTGTATTCACCCTCTTCATCTTTATCAACCAACATTTTGCGAACTTCACCCGTGTTCATTGATGAGTTCCATGCCATGTTTGCCATGAACAACATCAAGGTATCAACAGGGTACGGATCACCACGCCATGCGTTTGTGATTGCATTATGCATTAAGCCGTGAACGGATAGCGGGTATTCCCAAGAGAAGCCTTTATCAAGGCGAATCGCCTCACCCTTATCATCGACAAACAAATCATCAGGATCAGCTGGCCAACCTAGTGGCATACCATTTAACGGCGTATTGGGCTTAACATCATCCCAACCTTTTGGTGGCTTAGGACAAGGTGGAATTGGGCGTGGAAAGGGTGCTTTGTGACGGAATCCACCTGGACGATCAATCGTACCAAGTAGTGTCATTAAAATACTTAAAGCACGAATCGTTTGGAAACCGTTTGAGTGCGCCGCCAAACCACGCATCGAGTGGAATGAAACAGGGTTTCCGATTACGCTGTCGTGATCTTTACCCCAAGCATCTGTCCATTGGATAGGTAGCTCGATTTTTTGATCACGAGCGACGATGCCCATTTCGTGTGCTAAACGACGAATCGTTTCTGCATCAATACCCGTAATGCCTTCTGCCCATTCTGGCGTATAATCTTCTACGCGCTCTTTTAATAGCTGGAATGCTGGTTTACAGGGCGTGCCATCTTCAAGCTTGAATTCACCTGTCAAATAGGGGTCAACACCTTCTGTATGCATTGAGATTGGAATATCTAAATCACGATCCCACCACAATTTATTTTGAGGGTCGAAGCAACCATCTTCTTCTGGTACTTCAAAGCGTAAGAACATGCCTTCTTCATTACTGCCTGGCGTCATATCAACCAACTCAGCAGAGTTGGTGTAATTGACCAAGAAGTCACGGTCGTATAGACCTAATTTGATCAGCTCGTGGATGATGGCAAGAATCAAAGCACCATCAGTACCTGGTTTAATCGGAACCCACTCATCAGCAATCGCCGCATAACCTGTACGCACTGGGTTAATCGCTACAAAACGACCGCCATTGCGTTTGAATTTAGACAGCTCAACCTTCATTGGGTTTGAGTGATGATCTTCCGCTGTTCCAATCATAAAGAACAGTTTAGAGCGTTCAAGGTCAGGGCCACCGAATTCCCAGAATGATCCGCCAATAGTGTAGATCATACCTGCGGCCATATTCACCGAACAGAATCCACCGTGTGCGGCGTAGTTTGGCGTACCAAACTGCTTTGCAAACATACCGGTAAGCGCCTGCATTTGGTCACGACCTGTAAACAATGCAAACTTTTTAGGATCTTCTGCGCGAAGCTTACCTAAACGCTCTTCCATAATGCCGAAAGCTTTATCCCAAGAGATTTCTTCAAACTCACCTGCACCACGCTCAGTACCAGGCTTACGCAATAACGGCTTGGTTAAACGCGCGGGTGAGTATTGCTTCATGATGCCTGAAGCACCCTTAGCACATAACACACCTTTGTTAAGTGGATGATCAGGGTTGCCCTGAATGTAGCGTACTTCACCATCTTTAATGGTTACTTTAATGCCACAACGACAAGCACACATGTAACAAGTTGTTGCTTTAACTTCAACGCCTTGCCCTGCTGTATTCTGGGTTTTATCAACTATTGGGATTGTTTTCATTTATAACCTAAGTATCTTGTTATTACATAGTGTAGCTATAGTGGGTTTACATTAAACCTATATTAGCACATTACGAAATTCTAATTAATAGATGCGGGATATTGCCTAATAAATATTTATACTGCAAATTATTTTTATTTATATGAAGATAATGAGATATTTATTACTTAATAAGCTACGAAAGCGTTGCTTGTAAGCAGTTACATTTGTTTTTTATTTGTACGAAGCGTAGAAAAAAAGGGGGGCTTGTGAAATACCACTATTTTATCAGGTTATCTAAAAAGACAACCATTTTTAGTAAGTTTAGCTAGAATATTAATTCATCTTCTAGCTTGCTCTAAACGAGACAGAGAAGTGTACTGTATATGGTATAAGTAAGTATTTCACTGTGAGGTATTGAGTAGGCTAAAAGAGAGGCTAGCCAATCAATCAGCTAAAGATACCTTTTAACATATAGAAGAACATGATCGACAAAATCGCACCAGCCGGCAGCGTAATCACCCATGACATAAAGATATTGCCTACAACACGCAGATCAATCGCGGCGATACCACGAGCTAAACCGACGCCTAAAATTGCACCTACAAGCGTATGTGTTGTTGATATTGGAATGCCAGTATAAGACGCTAATACAACTGTCATGGATGCCGCTATTTCAGCTGAGAAACCACGTGTTGGGGTTAGCTCGGTAATATTCTTGCCAACGGTCGCCATTACGCGATAGCCCAGTGTGGCTAAACCTATGACAATACCAATGCCACCAACAAGTAATACCCAGCTAGGTAAGGCAGATTGTGCTGCAAGCGTTCCATCAGTAGCAATACCAATTACGGCTGCCATCGGCCCAACGGCGTTCGCCACATCGTTTGAACCATGAGCAAATGCCATTGCCGCTGCGGTAAATACCATCATCACAGCAAAAATCTTTTCAACATTAGCGTAGTGAAAGCGCTTTTCTGCTACTTTATCAAACGTCACTCGGCGGATTAAATAAATACCAACTACAGCTACTAATAATCCTAGTAGACCTGCGTAAACAAACTCCATTCCACCATTCACGTCAAGACCAATATGCTTCAAGCCTTTTTTGATTGTCACCAAGGCAATCATAAAGCCTACAAGAAACAGATAAAATGGGCCGTATTTCTTGGCATTTTCCAAGGGCTCTGTGGTGTTAATAATGAGTTTTTGAATACTCATAAAAACAGCAAAAGCCATAGTGCCTGCTAAAACAGGAGAAATAACCCAACTCATAACAATAGTGCCAACCTTGCCCCAGCTAACCGCGTCCATGCTCACGCCAACAGCGGCAAAACCAACAACGGCACCAACAATACTGTGTGTGGTTGATACTGGCCAACCTTTCATCGAGGCGATTAACAACCATGTACCTGCTGCTAATAGTGCAGCTAACATTCCCCAAATTAACAAATCTGGGTTGCCTCCAAAGGCATCAAGATCAATGATGCCTTTACGAATCGTTTTGGTAACTTGCCCGCCAGCAAGATAAGCGCCCGCAAACTCAAAAATAGCGGCAATAATAATCGCTTGCTTGATGGTGATTGCTTTAGAACCAACCGATGTTGCCATTGCATTTGCAACGTCGTTTGCGCCAATTCCCCATGCCATAAAGATGCCGAAAACGGCAGCAAGGGTTATATAAATACCTGCTGTGCTTGAGAAGAAATCTGCTGCACTCGTGAAAAGTTCCATCATCTGATTAGCCCTCCCTTAGCGCGCTAGCATGAGTGATAAACGACTACCAACACGCTCAGCGTTATCAGCAACAGCACCCACCCAATCAATTAGGCGATAGGTGAAAATAACATCAACAGGATTCATTTCTGACTCTAGTTTGAACAAAGTTTGACGCAAACCCTCTTGCATCGTATCGGTCTCACTTTCGATACTACCTAATTCAACTAACATACTTTCAACATGTTCAACTTCAAGCCCACGGAAACCAGTTTCAACTAATTCATCGAGTTCATTAATTGTTTGAAGAGCCTGTTTAACGGTATCAATACAACGATTGGTAAATTCTAGAAATGGTGCATTCATTTCACTTGGCAAGGTCATATTACGACCTACAATTAGTGAAGCAACGTCTTTTGCTTGGTTAGCAATAATATCTTGCCTTAAAAGGACATCTAAAACATCACGACGATCAACAGGCATAAATAAGCCTTTGGGTAAGTGCGTGCGTAACTCTCTTTTCATGACGTCTGCATCATGCTCACCATCAACAATTTCTTTCTGAGCATTAAGAATTTGATCTTGATCACCCGCGATCATGCCTTCAATTAGCGGCGATAAGTGCTTAATTCCCATATAAACACGGTACATATGTTCTTGTAATGGAGTAATTGGAGAGCGACCGAATAGGCCTGACATATAATTTTTAGCAACCATAGCGACACCTTAAATGGAGGAGTTGGTGGGTTTTTCAGTTGCGCGCATTTTAGGTGCTGGGGGAGATCTGTAAAGCGATAAAGCCAGAGTGAAAATATGGAATACTCTTACAGTCAACTACAATTGACCTGTGCGATTAAATCGACTCCTTTGCCAAGGCCAAATATACTGCTTATTTTCGACCATTTTATGCAGCACTTTACTATCTTTCCATTTTCCTGCTGCAACCACGCCTTGTAAGTGCCCACGCTTTAAGACTAATTTTCGATAAACCATATTTTTAATATCGCGATACATTAGTTCTTTATTACTAAGCGAGCCTTCACCATTATCACCTATGCTTAAAATGGGGTATTCAATAACTTTTAATTTAGACATCGACGTAGAGCCTTTGTATTTGGCTTTTCTGCCCGCTAATATTTTTGCCAATACAGCAGCCTGCTCAAAACCTGGTTTCACTAATCCGTAATAACGTCCACGGTGTTCAGCGCATTCACCAATCGCATAGATATTTTTATTACTGGTTTGTAATTGGTCATCAATAACAATGCCACGATTCACGCGCAAACCAAAACTACGTGCCAAATCAATTCTCGGGTTTATGCCGATAGAAATAATAACCGTATCACAAGGTATGGTTTCTCCGTCTTGCAATACGATTTGCTCAACGTTACCCTTACCCTCTATGCGAATAACTTGGTTTTTAATGCGTACATCAATACCCAAATCATCAAGGTAGAGCCTTAAATATACCGAGGCATGATCATCCAGTTGGTGGTACATGAGTCGATTACTATTTTCGATAACGGTAACATTGGTATTGTGATTCGTCATGGCGTGAGCTACGTCTAGCCCAACTAATCCACCACCAATCACCACGGTGTTTTTGCTTGCAACTTGACGGCTTTTTAATAATTCAGCATCGTGGATGTCGCGAAAAGTGAAAACATTTTTTAAATCACTCCCTTCGACTTTCAACATTCTAGGGGAAGAACCAACAGCAATAATAAGTTTTTTATACGCGTGCTTAACGCCTTCATTGTCAGTGACAATTTGATTGTGCTTATCGATCTCAATGATAGGATTATTGAGAAAAACTTCTAAGTTTTGAGATTTAGGTAACTTACCTGATGCGTGTAAAGTCTCTTCGGATAATTCACCCGCTAACATTTCTGAAAGGTTTTCACGGCTGTAGGGTTGTTGCTCTTCGCCACCAAATATTTTTAATTTATCATTAGGCTTTAGATGAAAGAAGTCATAGACAAAACGTACACCAACAGAACCTGTTCCAATGACGATTATGGGCAAGTTATTTTTGTTGATTTGATTCTCCAGAGGTTTATGTAACGCTGAAATGGATCATACCTTATTCTTACTTCAAGCGCCCTTTTTTAGTGCGCGCCGCACTGAAAAATGTACCCCCTAAGTCTAGTATATTCAGACAAATGAGCGCGGTAAAATAGCTGTCATACAATGAGGTAAATATAAATGAGCATGAGAAACGCAATCGAGCTACCTGTTGATCGTTGTCCTGACGGTTACTTAAAAAATCCTGAAGATTGGAACGAAGACCTCGCCCGCCAATTAGCATCTGAATGGAAAGGTTTAGAATTTACTGATGAGCATTTTTCCGTGCTACATTTTGTGCGCTCTTTTCATGAAGAGCATCAAATAACACCTGATGTGCGTGATGCCACTAAATACCTGATCAGTAATGGTATGGATAAAAAAGAAGCTAAAAAATACCTGTTTAAGCTTTTCCCCAATGGCTACATGCAGCAAGGCGTGCAACTTGCTGGTATGCGACGACCTACGGCTTGGTGTGTTGGTTAGCTATTTCCATGCTAAGGTGCGCTCTAATAATTGAATTAGAATAAATTAATAAAGGGTGCGCGCATGGCTGACAAAGAATACCGTCTCAAATTTGGTGAAGGCATTATTAGTGGTGTCGTTGCTCTAGCCTTATCAGGGCTTAGTTTTCTCGGGGTTTTAGCATTTTACTTTCCTGAATATTTAACTACCCCTGACCTAAGAAAAATGTACAGCGCAGAGTTTGCGCAACAGCTAATGTTTTATGGATTAGTGATTGCAGGAGGTTTAGCAACTTTTAATGTTGTGCGTGGTAACAAAAAACGCTTAGGCTTAATTGCTTGGTTCATCATTGCGATAACTCTCTTGCTCGGCGCAAATTCGATTGAAGTCACAGACATTAAAACGGGTACACCTTATATTGGCATGGATTGGTTTATTCTTGATCTTCTCGCCTCTAGTATTATTTTTATCGCCATTGAAAAGTTCTGGCAATTTAGAGATCAACCCATCTTACGCTTAGGTTGGCAGACAGATACTTACCATTTTTTATTAAATCACCTGTTGGTCGGCTTTGTTCTATTAGTATCAAATCATTTTGTGAACGGAGTCTTCGGTTGGGCGATTGGCCTAGGAACAGAACAAATAATTCAAGCCCTACCTTTTATTATACAGGTATTTTTAATCGTATTATTTGCTGATTTAGTGCAGTACTGGTTTCACCGTGCCTACCACGAGATTCCCTTTTTATGGCGTTTTCATGCCGTGCACCATTCCGCAAAGAGAATGGATTGGCTGGCAGGGTCGCGCCAACATGTATTAGAAATAATTGTAACGCGTTGCGCAGTTTTAGTGCCTGTTTTTGTGCTGGGTTTCCCTAAGGCAGTGATTGATTTATACATCATTATTGTTGGGTTTCAAGCAGTGTTTAATCACGCCAATGCACGCTTGAACTTTGGCTGGCTAAAATACATTATCGTCACACCACAGTTTCACCATTGGCATCACTCATCTGATAAAGCTGCGATTGATAAAAACTACGCTGCGCATTTTTCATTCTTGGATTATATTTTTGGTACAGCCGTTAAAGGTGAAAAAGAATGGCCAGAAGAATACGGCGTGGTGGGAGATTACGTGCCAGATGGATTGATTAAACAGCAGTTATTTCCGTTTACGGGTGACAAGATAAAGTAGCCATATCAAGCAATAATATAGCGATAAATCAAAAACAAAATAACAATAAATTGGACTAAAGCAATACTCCTCCAAAAAGCCATAGGATTTCTTTCAATTAATGGCTGAGAATTACTCCTATCAAGTAATGCTTGATTGGGCTTACTAAAGTCACTTAAAAACTCAGAGAGCAATTCGTAACGCCTTTCAGGGTTTGGATGTACTGCTTTTTGCAAGCAAGCATCCATCCAATCAGGCACCATTGGGTTGTATTGGCGTGCCGAGGTGTAATTGAACTTCTTTTTTGATGCGCGCTCGACAGATATTTCTCCATAAGGCAATTTACCCGTAAGAATCTCGTAAGCGATTACCCCTAACGAATAAATATCAGAATGATTCGTACCTGTTTCACCTTTAAAGTACTCGGGCGCTGAATAATTAGCAGTACCTACAATCTCATTATGTTCAACAACCGATTTTATCTCTGCAAGCCCTGCTATTTTGGTCGATCCAAAATCAATGATTTTCAAGGTTTTAAACTCATCCAATAAGATATTATCTGGCTTTAAATCTTGATGAATCATTTCAAGGCGGTGCATCGCGCGTAAGCCTCGGGCAATTTGATCCACGGTGCCTCGTGCTTGAATCAATGTGGGCTTTGGGTTATCCAGCATCCATTGCGCAAGACTTTGCCCTTGTACATATTCAACTACGGTGTAGAGAAAAGTACGTTTGCGATCCATGCCACACACCTTGATCAAGTGGGGAGATGACAAGCGCTTGGCAACCCATTCTTCATGCAAAAACAGATCAATATAAGATGGATCATCTTCAAAATTTACAGAAGGTGTTTTTATCACAACTTTACGAGGTTCGCCCTTTTTTTCTGAAAGAGTTCCCTCAGTGGACAAGGTATCTTCTGCCAAATAAACTTGTGAGCGCGAAGAAGCATTCAACTCACGAAGAATTTTATAGCCATCAATCACATTGCCCGCTTTTAAATCTGGTGGAAAGGGTAATTGAGTTAGTTGCTCATAAAATTCAGTTTTATCGGGTTCAGGTAAAAATTCAACCTTTAAAATTTGTGCGCTGATATTGTCATCGCAATCATTAGCAGCCGCCGCTTTCACCAATTTTTCAGAGGCTTTTTGCGGGTCGTCTTTATGTGCTTCAATAATTTCTTGGATTTCTTTATCGCCAACAAAATCATGAATACCATCAGTAGTCAGCAAGTAAATATCACCTTCTTGAACGGCGCTGGCGCGATAATCAATTTCAAGATGGGTGTCAATCCCCATCGCGCGGCTCAAATAGTCACGATCATTGCTAATCCAAACACGATGATCACGTGTCATTTGCACTAAGTCTGTTCCGCGAAATCTGTAAATACGGCTATCGCCAACATGAAATAAATGAGCAGTTTGAGATTTGATGACTACGGCGCTAAAGGTCGTTACCATGCCTTTCGCTGTGCCGTATTTTTGTTGCCCTTGACTATAAAGCCATGTATTTAGGGCGGTAAGAATTTTGGTGGCTGCTTGTTTCACCGTCCATGATTCTGGCGTACCGTAATAATCGCTTAAAAATTGACTGACTGAAACTTGACTGGCTTCTTTGCCTCCATCACTGCCACTCATGCCATCTGCAATCGCAATGGTGATGCCTTTGCTTTCTAATTGCGCGGCATCATCGGTTTTTTGTGATGGAACGTAACTGCCAAGGAAATCTTCATTCTCTGGTTTGATACCAGCAATGGATGTTTGGCCAATTTTGACGATTAGAGTGTTGAGCATAAGGAAGCAGGGCTTAAAAAGGATTGTTTTCTAAGCCACCCCCCCTGTTTTATGCTGTTTTGTACGCTAAAAACATCTTCAAAAAATACAAAACAGCGAAAAACAGGGGGGGTGGACAAGTATTTATAGGCAATACGCCTCAGATTGCACCTAAAAATTGTCAGATCAAACAAAAAATGCGCTTTATTTTTTATAAAGACAGGTAAGCGATCATTTTTTAACGTAGTGCTGACAACTTTTAGGTGCGAGCTGTGGTGTTATTTAACATCTATCATCTGAACAGTACCATCAGGCAATGTTTCTGCAATTTGTCCTTTGGGTTCTTCCAAAAAGAATAAAATCAAACCAAAAACAACCGCCGAGACAATACCAATGAACAAAAAGAATTGATCATAGCTGATTAATGAATTCACCGTCAAAAACAGCACCGCGCCAACATTACCAAATGCGCCTGCCATGCCTGCGATTTGTCCTGTCATGCGACGTTGAATGAGTGGCACCATAGCATATACCGCGCCAGAACCAGCTTTTGAGAATATGCCGCCAATAATCGTCATGCCGACTACCATCCAAATCGGCCAGCTTTTATCCACCATGCCTAATACTAAAAAGCTCGCTGTAATACCTGCAAACGCGATAATCAAAGTACGTTTACGACCAATGACATCACTAATCCAACCACCGCCTGGGCGCGCAAAGAGATTAATAAAAGGATAAACACCTGCTAATAAAGCGGCGCTCACTTTAGGTATATCAAACCATTCAACATAAAATAATGCCAATACCGAAACGACAGCCAGCTCTGTGCCAAAAGTAACGAAGTATGCCCAATCTAAAATAGCGACCTGCTTGAATTTGTATTGCTGCATGGCGGGCACAGTTTCTTTTAAAACGTGTGCATTTACTTTCCAAATTTTCCAAACTTGTGCGGCATAAATAAGCGTAAGAACGGCATAAATAATTAAAGTAGCTGAAGTGCCAATCAAGCCCATATTGCTGGGTGATAGTTTCCACGTAAGTAATGCCAACGCTAAGAACAAAGGTATATTCATTAAAATATAAAGAATCAAATCCTTACCACTGGTGACTTCCATTGCCCCCGTTTTTGCAGGTTTAAAGTAGGTTGAACCTCTGGGCGTATTGCGTGCAACGATATAATAAAACGCACCATAAGCTATCGCCGCGACACTGGCAAAAGTAATCGCATAACGCCAGCCATCATCGCCACCGATCGATGCGGCGATAAAAGGGAGCGAAACTGCCGCGCCCGCTGAGCCAAAATTACCCCACCCGCCATAAACGCCTTGCGCTATGCCTGTTTGCTTGGCAGGAAACCATTCGCCAATCATGCGGATACCTACCACAAAACCTGCGCCAATGAACCCTGATAAAAATCGTAAAATAGCCAAGCTTTCATAGCTACCAGCCCAAGCAAAGGCAATGCTGATTAACCCACCAAGCACCAAAATAGAGCTAAACAAGATGCGCGGACCAAATTTATCAACCAACATACCCACGATAATGCGCGATGGAATCGTCATTGCTACATTAAGAATCAGCAATACTTTTGCCTGCTGATCAGTAAGTGCTAAAGCCTCTTTAATAAAAGGCATTAGCGGGCCTAGCCCAAGCCAGACAACAAATGTCATAAAAAAGGCGAACCATGTGATGTGCAAAGTTCGGATATTTGCTTGACCTAAAGCGAATAGATTAAATTTGTTTGAAGATGGTGACACGCTAGCTCCGAAAGTTTCGTTATTGGAATGAGGGAAGCAATTAGCGTGCCATATTTGTTAGTAGTCAGATTACTCTACTCAATATTTGTAATTAGAGTAGAATCACTCAATCTTAAATTCAGACTGAAAACTTATGAAACCAGATTTTAATATTATTCGTTGGGTCGCCTTATTTGAAGGTTCTTCTTTGCTCTTACTGTTGTTTGTAGCAATGCCACTTAAATACTATGCAGGTATACCCGAAGCAGTACGCATTATCGGCCCAATACATGGGATTTTATTTCTTAGCTTTTTGGTTGTTTTATTTTTGCACGCGGGTAAACGTGAGTTGAGCTTAGTGAAGACCTTGATGGGTTTTGTGGCTTCGCTTATTCCTTTTGGGACTTTTATTTTTAAGGCGAAGGTTCTGGCGAAATAACCCTTTTATTGAAAACTCCATTTAGCTTGGTGCTGAACTTGTTAAGCCGTCATATTGAGCTTCTCTCTTCATCACCAACCTACAGGATATGAAAATATTTTGTTTACAACGTCTTTTCCCAAAACATCGCCTTACCCATTTTTGGGTCAAGCTCATAGCCATCAAAACCAAACTTTAGATACGCTATCTTTGCTGGCTCGTTTCCTTCTAAAACTTCAAGCGTTACCTTGCAACAGCCCTTCTCAATCGCCAAATCTTCTGCCGCTTGCAACAACTGTGTAGCTAAACCTTTTCCACGATGATCTTCATCGATATAGACATCATGAATATTGATCAAAGGCTTGCATTTGAAGGTAGAAAACCCCTCTATGCAATTAATTAAACCCGCAGGCTTATCATCATCAAACGCTAATATCACAGTGGTATCAGTACGCTTTAAAATTTCACTAGCAAGATTGTCTTTAGTGAAATCAGATAATTCTTTGCCACCACCCATAGGGTCAAGTGCATAGGCGTTTAAAAGGAAGACCAAGGCATCAGCATGGTGTGTATTTGTTAAATCTGCTCGAATAATTTTAATCATTTGGCAACTTTATCATGATAGTAACTTCAATCTCAATAATGAGGCATTTCTATATTAGAGTGCCCTTATATGGTGCGATCATCGCTTTAAGCCATTAATTTTATAGGCCACCCCCCTACTTTTTCGATGATTTGTATTTCCTAATATCATTACTATCTGTTTTTATTGATTATTTTATCTTTGGCACGCTCTTTGCTATGACTAGGGGTAATAATACATTTAGTAACAGGAAGTAAGCATGGCTCAAAATGATAAGCAAAATTTGGTTTTGATTGGAAACGGTATGGCAGGAATGCGCACCGTTGAAGAAATCTTAAAGTTAGAACCTGAAAAGTACAATATTACTGTATTCGGTGACGAGCCTTACGGCAACTACAACCGTATTATGCTTTCGCCAGTGCTTGCCAATGAAAAAACACTTGAAGAAGTGATGCTTAATGATGATGCTTGGTACAAAGATAATGGCATCACCTTTGAAAAAGGTAAAAAAGTTACCGAGATTCACCGTACTAAAAAAGAAGTCACAGCAGAAGATGGAACGGTAACCCCTTACGACAAATTATTAATTGCGACGGGTTCAACCTCGTTTATGTTGCCACTTCCTGGGGCAGATAAATACGGTGTGATCGGCTTTCGTGATGTAAAAGATGTCGATGCGATGGTTGAAGCGGCAGAGCATTACAAAAAAGCCGTTGTTATCGGCGGTGGCTTGCTTGGTCTTGAAGCGGCTAACGGCTTAATGAAGCAAGGCATGGATGTGACCGTTGTGCATATCATGGATACCTTGATGGAACGCCAGCTTGATAAGCCTGCCGCAAAGATGCTACAAAAATCTTTAGAAGAGCAAGGCATGAAATTCTTAATGTCTCATGCGACAGAAGAAATTTTGGGCGATGACCGTATTACAGGTCTTAAATTTAACGATGGTTCAGAAATTGAAGCGGACTTGCTCGTGATGGCTGTTGGAATCAAACCAAACTTCGAACTTGCGCAATCTGCAGGTATTCATTGTGAGCGTGGCATCGTGGTCAGCGACACCATGCAAACGTTTGACCCGAATATTTATTCGGTGGGTGAATGTGTTCAACATCGCGGAACAACTTACGGTTTGGTTGCGCCTTTGTTTGAACAAGCAAAAGTTGCCGCTAACCACTTAGTCGAATTAGGCTATGCACGTTATGAAG
>JALSLX010000074.1 GCA_026988095.1 Thiotrichaceae bacterium | reverse complement strand
TATTGATTTATCTTTTATTAGCGGATAAAAAAGTAGAAATAACTGCCGATAGAAATATCAATAAAGTTGTTGATAGCAAAGAATGGCTACGTATTTGCAAATTAATGGAAGCTGACTTTAGTGCAGGAAAGTTTGGAGATGGCTCAGTAAAAGGCATTAATGAGATAAGTTTATTACTTGAAGAGCATTTTCCTGTTGGTAGTACAAATATGGATGAGCTTTCTAATAAGCCTGTTATTTTATAAAACAGTCATTAGTTAATATTCTATTACTTATAAATATCGCGTATAGCTCCATATTGGAAATACAAACCAAGGAGATCCAATGAACTTAACTCAAAAAATATCTACCATTTTTATCTCATTTAGATGTATGGCGGATTAGTAGAGAAGCCAAATAATGATGGGTCTAGCGCTGCCAAAAGACCAAAAGAACTTTCGGTAAACTACCCATTTATTAGGCAATAATTTAAAAACATACCTTTCCTTTTTCTCGATGACGACATATGAATACAAATCATCGAGAAAAATAGGTATAGCCCAATATCATAAAAATTATTAACTGAAATTTCCCTAACCTCTAACTACAGTTCAGGCTTCAGATTTGCTAAAGGATATTGATTAATTACCCTAAACTTATAATCACTTTCACTTTGATGACACAAACATATCTTGTTAATTACAAGCGGCTTACCTAGAACACTAGAAAATATATTTTTTAAATAATTAAATATTTCTTCTCGTTCTGAGTCTCTAAGCCTATTAGTTAATGTCATATGAAACTGAAATTCACCACATACAAAAGGGTAGCCCCATTGTTCTAGGTTGTTTTTTTGAGGTTCACTTAACTGTTCTGGCTTACGCTTTTTTATTTCAACTTGATTGAGAGGCGCTCGAAAGTGATCAAATTTTATTACACATTGTTCTGCCAACTTATTTAATTTCTGACAATGCTTTTCAGATCTTAAAGCTATGAACTGTCCGAGTTTCTGAATAGTCAGCGGCTCACATTCAAAGGTACTCATTTCACGAGAAAAACTTTGTAGTGCTTGGTCTAGTTCAATCAGACTTTTACCTTGCTTTAATCGAAAAGGGGGTTTTAGTGTCGCATGAAATCCATATTGTCGAGGGTTTGTAGTTTGAGCTAAAAAACTAGTTAAGTTTTCATCAAAGAGAGGACTATTAGATTGACTAATCTCCTTACCACTCCATAAATCATAGCCCAGCCAACTAGAGGCTAGTTGGTAAATTGGGTCTTCGGGTTCAAACGTATAATAAATAGCAAAACGTTCAGACACAAATACCTACTCCTTTATTACTCACCTCTTCTTCATACACTCTCGCATTTTCTATCGAATGTATCACCTCCTCCGCTGTTTTATCGATAGATTGGTTGTTATAGATTATAACGCTTGATCTCAGTTTTGAAGGATTAAGAGTTAATGTTCTAGCAATGCGTGCTTCAATTTCTTTCTTTGACTCTCTTCCACGCTGTATCAATCGCTCTCTCAGAATTTCTTCAGAAACGGTTAACCAAATTATTTTTAAATCAGGATAAATTCCCCGTGCTTCGTGAATATATTTTCGTGACCCGTTAATGATGACATCATGCCCTGCCTCTAACCATAGGAGCACTTCTTTGCCAATACCGTAACGATAGCCATGTGATTTCCAGTGAAACAAAAATAAGCCTGATTCTTTTCTACTCTTAAAATCTGTGCGAGTTAACTCGATATGATTCTCATCATTTTGACGAAGGGTGCGAGTAATATAACGATGAGCAACGATAATAGGTTGCTTATTATCAAAGTCATGCCTCTTAATCATGTCTAAAACGCTATCTTTTCCTACACCTGATGGACCTACTAAAAAATATAACATTAGTTTTACCTCAGTATTTTCTCTTTGTTAACTGACTCTTGTGCCGTCTTTCCAAACTTCTTGTAGAATAGGTAAATCCTTATGTTTTGAAACCCGTAAGATGTCTGCTTTTTTACCCGTTTCTATTCGCCCCCTGTCATCAAGATCAACAGCTTGGGCAGGGTTATCGGTAACGCATCGAATAGCATCTGACAAGCTAATAGCATTATCAAGATCTGCCAATGAAAAAGCGGCATGCAACAAACTACTGGGATAATAATCCGATGATAAAATATCAAGACAGCCGTTTTCAGCTAACTCGCGTGCCGCTACATTTCCAGAATGTGAATAACCACGTACTAAATTTGGTGCTCCCATTAACACTTGTAATTTATTCTTATGCGAGAATTTGGCTGCCTCTAGTGTCGTCGGGAATTCCGCAATACTCACATGATGAGCCATAGCTTCTTCGACATGCGCCTGTGTAGCATCGTCATGGCTAGCCATTGGGATTTCGTTTTCTTGACAATACTTGGCAATATATTTGCGATGAATATGAGCAAACTCCTTTGAAGATTGTTGATGAAGTCTAATATTCTTATTCATTTGTTCATCACTAAAATTGTACTTACCTTTGTAATACTCGATGTACTTATCCATTTTGGCAAACTGTCTTTGCCCTGGCGCATGATCCATTAATGAAACTAATTTTAGTAAATGCGTGCTGGCATTCTGATCGAACTCATCGGAGGTTGAGTCACAACTTAATTCACAACGTAAGTGAATAAAGTGGTCTGCTTTTGCTAAATGATTATCAGAGATATATTCTATAGAGTCGATAACGTTATCAAGAATTTGAGAGCGAGTACTCTTATAAATGTTATAGCCCACCGCCACTGCATCAAAAACTGTGGTAACACCCGCAGATGCCATTTGAGTGTCATGCGCTAATATCGCAGGAATGCCTGGCCATGCAACCCCTGGTCGTGGGGAAAAGTATTTCTCCATATTATCAGTATGTAGCTCTATTAAGCCAGGCATTAAATAATCGCCCTGCCAATCTTGTGCATTAGCTAGTTGGCTACCACCTTGATCAACTGCTTTAATCTTGCCATCTTCAATACTGACTGTGCCTTGAATAACTTCATCACGCAGAATTATTTTTGCATTTTTTATAATCATTCTCTTATAACTCCTCTTTACCTTTTCATTGTTCCTGTCGCAAGGTCAAACACCCGATCAGCAACCCTGTCACGACTTTCTTTATCGTGAAAAATACCAATAATGGCGGTATTCACTGATTTTGCTTCTTCGATTAATTGCAAAACAATTTCACGATTTTCTGCATCTAGTGACGCGGTAGGTTCATCAAGTAACATCAGTGGCCAACGAACCACAAAAGCTCTAGCAATATTAATGCGTTGTTGTTCTCCACCTGAAAATGTTGTGGGAGAAAGCTGCCAAAGTTTTTCAGGGATATTCAGTCGTTTTAAAATATGACTGGCTTTTTGTTTTGCCACTTTATATTCATGACCAATATCCAACATAGGTTGCATAACAATACTCAAGGCAGGTACACGTGGAATGACTCTCAAAAATTGACTCACATAAGCAATTTTCTCACGTCTAAGCATATTCATAAGCCGATCAGAAATTCGGGCTATGTCATAACTCTCATCATCAGGAGAGAAAATCATTGAGCCACTATCTGTTTGGTAATTCGCGTAAAAACATCGAAGCAAAGTACTTTTCCCCATACCTGATTCACCATGTAATACCAGGCATTCTCCTGGATAGACTTTAAAATCAAGGTTATCAAATACAGTAAAACTAACCTCTCCTTGATTATGTAAAGTAAACGATTTACTTAATTTTTTAATACTCAAAACAGGTTGCTTCATAACACTGCTCATAACTGTTCCCCTTATATTGTTAGCACCTAAACTTGTAAGATAGAAGATACAAGCAACTGTGTATAAGGCGCTTGTGGGTCATCTAAAATTCGGTCCGTTAGACCTGTCTCAATGACACGACTTTGATACATCACCATTAATCTATCTGCCAATAAGCGTGCTACACCCATATCATGAGTCACAATAATGACAGCAACATTTAATTCTCGAACTAGCTTTCTAAGTAAATCTAAAAGCTTCGCCTGTACTGAGACATCTAGCCCGCCCGTAGGCTCATCCATAAACAGTAAACGAGGTTCAGTCACTAAATTGCGTGCTATTTGCAAGCGTTGTTGCATACCACCTGAGTAGGTTTTGGGCTTATCATCAATGCGCTCAATATCAAGTTCTACACGCTGCATCCAATCCATAGCTTTGGCACGAATATTACCGTAATGACGATCTCCTTGGCTCATCAGTCGCTCACCTATATTTGCACCTGCGCTAATATCCAACTTTAAACCATCGCGAGGATTTTGGTGAACGATGCCCCATTCTTTACGCATCAATTGACGAATTTCTGTTTCACGAGATTCGTTTAAGTTCATCATTGCTTGTTGTGCAGGTTGGTAAAGAATTTCACCACTATCTGCTTTTTCTAATCCTGCAATACAACGAATCAGCGTTGATTTACCTGAGCCTGACTCACCCACGATACCTAATACCTCTCCTGGATAAACCTCTAAACTAACATCTTGGCAGCCTTTATTATGACCGTATAAACGGTTTAGGTTTCTAACCTGCAAGATAGGGCCTTCTGTTATTGCAACAGGCTTATTAGCTTCGTTTCCTATATTATCCTTAAGAGCTGCTTGGTTCATGCTGTTTCCCCTTCTCTACTTTCTAACCCCTCAACACGTTGCTGGCAATAATCGGTATCAGAGCAAACAAACATGCACTCACCTTCGTTATTGATAATAATTTCATCAAGAAAACTATTATCAGCACCACAGATAGAGCAGGTCTCATCCCATTGTTGCGCCTCGAAAGGGTGGTCTTCAAAGTCCAGACTTTCGACATCGGTATACGGCGGTATGGCATAAAGACGTTTTTCACGGCCTGCACCAAAAAGCTGTAGCGCAGGCATTTGATGCATTTTTGGGTTATCAAACTTTGGTATGGGTGAAGGATCCATAATATAGCGACCGTTAACACGCACGGGATATGCATAGGCCGTGGCAATGTACCCAAAACGCGCAATATCCTCATATAGCTTCACGTGCATTACACCGTATTCTTGCAATGCGTGCATAGTGCGTGTTTCAGTCTCACGCGGTTCAATAAAACGTAATGGCTCTGGTATGGGAACTTGATAAACAAGCACTTGCTCGTTACTCAATGGTGTTTCAGGGATGCGATGACGGGTTTGAATCAAGCTTGCTTCGCTGGTTTTTTCCGTTGTGTTAATACTACAAACACGTTTGAAAAACTTACGGATACTTACAGCATTGGTAGTGTCATCCGCACCTTGATCTATCACTTTTAGCGTTTCTTTAGGGCCAATAATGGCAGATGTAATTTGAATTCCTCCCGTGCCCCATCCATAAGGCATAGGCATTTCTCGCCCACCAAAAGGGACTTGATAACCAGGAATCGCGACTGCTTTTAATAAAGCGCGTCGAATCATTCGCTTTGAGTGTTCATCAAGATAAGCGAAGTTATATGCGCCTTCTATTAGAGGTTCTTCGCACAATGAAGTTTTTTGACTATTCATACCAACGACTCCGTTGTATTTTTAGTATCAACTTCGCTATCTACTTGTGGCTGATCTTCATGCTCTTTTCGGATTTTACGAATCAACTCTAGTTCAGACTGGAAATCAACGTAATGCGGTAACTTTAAATGTGACACAAAGCCCACTGCTTCAACATTATCTACATGGGATAAAACAAATTCTTCATCTTGTGCAGGTGAGCCAAAATCCTCATCAAACTCATTACCTCGTAAAGCACGATCTACCAATGCCATCGACATAGCTTTGCGCTCGTTATGCCCAAATGACAAACCATAACCCCGCGTAAATTTTGGCTTGACTGTTTTAGAACCTTTAAATTGATTGATGATTTCACTTTCTGTAACCGTGATCTCACCAATATCAATTGAGAATCCTAATTCTTCTGGCTCAATGCTTAAGCTAACCTGCCCTATGCGAATCTCACCTACAAATGGATGCGTTCTGCCATAACCACGTTGTGTTGAATATCCCAATGCTAGTAAAAAACCCTCATCACCACGAGCCAATGCTTGCAAACGTGTTGAGCGATCAGCAGGGAAATTAACGGGTTGCTGAGTAATATCAACCTCAGGTATTTCTTGATCAGAGTGATGTGTTTCGATCATACCCTCGTTCGCCATAATACCGAGAACTTGAGGGTAATTTAGCGACTCTTCCTGTTGATACCCCTCTTGAGACTCTTCTTTCAATGCATCATCAGTATTGTTAAAAAAAGCAGCTTGTTCATCATCCGATTCATCAAGCAAATTAAAATCGAGTAAGCGATGGGTGTAATCAAATGTTGGACCTAATACTTGTCCGCCAGGAACATCTTTAAACGCCGCAGAAATACGACGTTCCACCTTCATCGCCTGCGCATCCAATGGCTTGCTTGAACTAAAGCGAGGTAGCGTGGTACGAAATGCGCGTAATAAAAATATTGCCTCAATAATATCGCCACCTGCTTGCTTAATTGCAAGCGCCGCCAATTGCGGATCGTATAATGATCCCTCCGTCATCACACGATCAACCGCGTATGGTAGTTGTTCCTGAATCTGGCTCACCGTAAGCTCAGAGTACTTTAAATTACCGCGCCTTTTACATGCTAGCTGCGCATGGGCGGCATCAATGGCTTTATCACCACCTTTTACGGCTACATACATGACGAAACCTCCTTTGTGATCAAGGTTGTTCGGGGCAGACAAAAGAATTTATCTTCATGTGTAAAAATTAAATCAACACCCTGTGGAAATAGTTTTTGAAGTGACTCACGTTGTTTAATAAGTGACGCTGTAAAGGCACTACACGAAACCAAGTGTTTATCTTCGATTCCTGCTCCCGTTAAAGCATAGGTATCAATAGATGATGAAGTACACCCCCCCCTTTTTTCGATGTTTTGTGTTTCAATAATGACCGTACACGACTGATCTGGATACGTTTCTGTACCTAATTTCAATGAATTTAAATCAGGTATCTCTGATTCATCGCAAAGAATAAAGTCAACCGTTTGAGAGTCACTAAGAACAGGTGAAGAACAATGAAAACGCAATGTTGACAGTACCGCCCCATTATTAATGCTGTTGCTTAATGCTATACTGGTATCATGATCAAAAAAAGTCAGCGCAATTGCGTATGTCGAGCTGAATAATGGCTCTGGTTTATCGTCTAATTGAGCATTAATGATAGAAATTACACCCGGTTCGGACATACTCTTTAATACTTTTCTAAACACAGACTGCGAATCGTAAACTGGGTTTTTAAAGCCCTCTTTAATGGTTTGAACCGAACTTTGAGCTTGAATATTATTTGTAGTCACATCAATATTTGACTGATTTTGTAATTGTGCAGACATCAATCATCCTCTCCTCTAACCATCGTAAAGAAATCTACTTTGGTTTTACTTGCATTATCTTGTTTTATCTTATCTTTTTCCGCCAATACTCTTTGCAAAGGCTTAATCAATCCTGAAACAATATCTGCTTGCAAAGCATCATCTTGGGCAAGTGCATCAATCACTGCTATGTGAATTGAGTGCTTATTGTTGCGCCCTATAACGTAGCCAAAACCATTTTCACCACTTGCAAGTTTTACCGCACAACGCGTCACACTAACCTCACCAAGGTTGAAGGGCTCACCTGTAACACCTGTACGAGCAACAGCCATGACCATTCCAATCTCTGGAGAGCGGATAAACTCATAGTCAATATCATTGAGTGAACTATCCCAAAAATGCTGTATATCTTCCAACTCTGACTTTGCCAAAGTTGACAGCAAAGTTTGTCTCTCTACGTTGCTTAAGTCTAAAGAAGTGTTCTCTTGATTCATCACATCACCTTCTTTCTTAATCTTTGTGAAAGCATGTCTAGCAACGTAACCGAGATAATAATAATAAACATAACGGCAGCCGTTTCTTGATACATAAAGCCGCGCATACTCTCCCAAAGAATGACACCAATACCACCTGCACCGACCATCCCAAGCACGGTGGCAGAACGTACATTTGACTCAAACCGGTACAAAGAATAAGAAACCCATAGAGGCAATACCTGTGGGATAACACCATAAATGATTTCTTGCAAACCACTCGCCCCTGTCGCACGAATACCTTCAACAGGGGCAGGTTCTATCGCCTCAACCGCCTCAGAAAACAGCTTGGCAAGAATGCCAGTGGTATGCACAAATAGCGCCATCACACCTGCAAACGGACCAAGCCCTACAGCAACCACAAACAACATCGCAAATACCATTTCATTAATGGCTCTTGCAGCATCCATTAAACGCCTTGTAGGCTGATATACCCACCAAGGAACTAGATTCTCAGATGACATAATTGCCAATGGTACCGAGGCAATGATGGCTAAGAAAGTACCCCATACGGCAATCTGTATTGTTATTAACATTTCTTTAAGGTAAACATCCCAGTCATGAAAATTTGGAGGGAAAAAATCAGAACCCAATTTTAGAATATTTCCACTGTACTCAATTAAAGCACCAGGGTTCATTTCAGCTCCCTGCCACGACCATACAAGTACTGCAAAAAAAAGACCCCAGCCGATCAAGCCCACTAAGCTTGATTTTTTATCTGGATTCGTAATATTAATAGTTTCTGCTGCATTCATTATTCAATTATCAACGTTTAGTTCATAAAAAAGGCGAGCCACTAGGAGAGACTCGCCAATAAAATTTGTTGTTTTTATTAATTAGACGGTTTGTAAGTATTTCTGTTATAAATTTTCCGCATAATTTTTAAGTGCGGCTGCACGACGTTTTAGACTGCTTAACTGCATATCAACTTTGCCTAGCTTTTCCTTCTTTTCTGCTTCTGAATACTTCTTGTCATTGGCAACTTTTAAGCGGTTTTTAAACAATACTAATTGACGAATAGGGATAAGCTGGTCATCACTTGAAGCTTTGAAAGGTGCCCATCCTAAACCTGCTAATACTTTTTTCTCTGTTTCATTTTTTGCTCCATATCCCATGAAGAAGTTATAGATATTTTGCTTCAATGCTTCGTCTAGCTTCTTGTTCCAAACAATTGGATCAGCGGGTATTAGTGGTGATTTCCAAAGAACTTTGATGTTTTTAACTTTATCTGGATGAGTCACTTCAAGACGACGCAGGTTTTCTGTGTTATTTGTCGCAAAATCAACCTGTTTATTAGCAGCGGCTAATAAATTAGTCTGGTGATTTGAGTTCAATGTGCGCTTAAATGCTGTCTTAGGATCAATTCCATTTTTGGCAAAGACGTAGTAAGAAGGAACTAGAAAACCAGATGTTGAATTTGGATCACCATTACCGAAGACCAAATCTTTAGCATTTTTTACAATATCATCAACATTATTAAGAGGGCTATCTTTATGTGTCACTAATAAAGACCAGTAGCCTGGATTACCTTCAACATCAACTGTTTGTGCAAAAATCTCGCCATCAGCACGATCAACCGCCTCCATCGCTGATTTATTTCCAAACCATGCAACGTCCACTTTCCCAAAACGCATACCTTGTATGATTCCTGCATAATCAGGCGCAAAGAAGGCTTTAACCTCCATATTCAATTGTTTGCTCATATCATTCAAAAAGGGTGTCCATGATTCCTTTAGATTTTGAGATGATTCTGTAGAAATAATGCCAAAATTAAGTACTTTCTTTTCATTTGCTGATGAGATTACTGGCAGCAACATTGCTGTGATTAGTGCCCCTGCTAACAGGGTTTTAAATAATGTTTTAAACATTGTTTTTTCCTCAGTTTAGTTAAAAAATTAATAATTAGTTGATTAAAATAAGTATGCTCAAACCATTTAAAATGAGCTTTCACATGCATCTTTTTATATCGCTGTACTTTCAATAAATGTCGAATCAAAAGGAGAAACAACCTCTTCAAAGTCATCCTCATCTTCTTCATCGTCAATTTCTTGAAAATCTGTCCCATAAAGTTTTTGTAAAATTTCGTCACTCAAATCTTCGACCTTGCTATCAAAGGCAACCCGACCATCTACCAATGCAATAACGCGCTTACAATATTTACGTGCATACTCAACTTGATGAAGCGTAATAACGAGTGTTTTACCGTGCTTTCGACCCATTTTTCTCAGGCTTTTCATCACGGTTTTAGCAGATTTAGGGTCAAGCGATGCAATAGGTTCATCAGCTAAAATAATATTAGCGCCTTGCATTAAAGTACTGGCAATAGCTACACGTTGTTGTTGACCACCTGATAAGTCACCCGCACGTTGAAAAGAAAAGCTTTTTAAACCAACACTATCAAGTGCTAGTATCGCTTTGCGTTTTTCATCACGCGTAAATAAACCTAAAGAACCGCGCCAACGTGGGATGCTCCCCAAAGATCCGATCAATACATTTGTTAGCACGGAGAGACGATTGATCAGATTAAATTGTTGGAAAATAACACCAATACCACTACGAATTCTTCGAGCTGATTTACTCAACTTGCCATTTGCTTGTAGTGCCTGCCCATTGATATTGATTTCTGTAACATTATTCACAGCACCACTTTTATCAGAAATTTCTAGCCCCGCTATATGACGTAATAACGTTGACTTGCCGGAGCCACTAGGACCGATCAAAGCAACTATTTCTCCTTCCATGATTTGAATAGAAACATCATCTAAGGCCTTAACTCGACCAAATGTTTTACTCAAATTGTTAATGCTAATTGCCTGCGCCACGGATTAAGTCACTCACTACTATTTAATTAATGAGAATACTTTACTATTGCTTTATTACATATCTATGACTATTTGATGAACCTTTTATGACAAACTTATTTTTGATAACTGGATACTAAAAATCATGCTATTTTTTTTCATTTTGATCTAGTAATGTTGCTATTGGGAACTCCTCATCTGAAGTATTTGTGATCTCACCAATATAGCGATATTTTTTTTGTGCTTTGATTCTATCTAAGTCGACAAGAATCAAACTATCTATGCAATTGTTAAAATTAGGATCTATATTAAATGCAATAAACTGACAGCCTTTATCATCGCATAGCTCTGAATATTGCTTGTAAAGTGTTGGTACTTTTACGCCCATTTTTTTAAGCATCTTGTTCATTTTTCTGTAGCTTTCCTTGTAGTCACCTGAAAACTCTAGCGCGGCCAATTTCTTATTTTCATATGATATTTTGTACGGTTTTTTTGCTTTTGCCATGCTCTTATCTGAGCCAAACTGCTGCTGATAAAAAGCAAGAATGATATCCTTGCTTTGGTTTGAATATGATTGAGAGAGACTCACTGGACCGAATAAATACTTAATCTCAGGGTGTTGACGCAGATAGGCTCCTATACCGAACCACAAGTAGTCGAGACTTCTTTTACCCCAGTAACGGGGCTGCACAAAACTTCTGCCCAACTCAATTGCACCAGGTAAACAGTCGTCTATCAATGTCGACTCAAAGTTAAACAAGGTACTTGTATATAAACCTTCCTCACCTTTTTCCTGAATAATTTTTTTACATTCACCAATGCGGTATGCACCCACTATTTCTAGATCAGCTTCATCCCAAAGCACCAGATGTCTGTAATAAGTATCATGGTGATCAATATCAGTCACTTTACCCGTGCCTTCTTCGACTGTTCTAAAAGTAAGTTCACGCAAGCGACCAATCTCATGGATTACTGGCGAATCTGATACATAGTCATAAAGAAATATCTTCTTTCCATCCGGTGTTTCACCGAGCAACTTAGACTTATAAAGTTCTTGTTTTAAGGCTTTTCGTCGAGATGGGTGAACTATAGTTTCTACTGTATTAAACAGTGATTTTTTCTTTCTTTTAGCAAGCCAGTAAAGTTGCTTTCTAAAGAGCTTTGCCAATTGTTTATTATTTAAATCACTGTTTTCTAGCTCACTCCATGGGATAGCATTACCAATATGAAATTGTAATTCCTGATTTTCTTTATTAAACATTTCGCGTACTAACATAGCAGTACCCAAAGGCTTAAATACAGTCGACATACTATAAAAAAGCGCAGAATTTTTAGCATCTACCAGTATTGGCAATATGGGAGAACGTGTGTGTTTAGCAAGTTTTAAAAAGCCTCTTTTCCAAGTGCCGTCGCGCACACCGTGAGGTTTTATTCGAGACACTTCACCCGCTGGAAATATAATTAAAGCCTCATCTTTTTCCAGTACATTTAGCATAGCTTTATATTGGCTTTTATAGGTTGCTTTGCGAGATGACATAATCTCGATAGGTAAAAACAATGACTGTAACGGTTCAACCCTGTTCAGCAGCTCATTCGCTACAATTCTTACATCAGGTCGAATAGAGCGAATCATTTTCAGTAACGCAAGACCGTCCAAAGAACCAATTGGATGATTAGCAACAATTATAATTCTCCCTTCCGCAGGAATTTTATTTAGTGATCTTGCACTTGCCTGATAGGTAAAATCAAAATACTCTAAAATTTTATCAAGAAAAGCAAAGCCTCGTAAATGCTGATTCGTTTTTATAAACTTATTTATTTCATCTTCTCTAAAAAGCTTTTTAAGCATTTTAAATAATAACCTCGATCCTGGCACTTCTTCCAATCCTGGCTGCTTTTCCAGTAAAGATTTTTCTAAATCAATCATCTCAAGTCCTTTCTATTTTCACTTTAAAGTAAGTATGAAAGAACTCTATTAAAACTTAATGACAAATTAATGTTTTAAACACCCAAAAACATGTAAAAATCTCTAATGAGAAAGGCCGCTGAGAAGATAGTTTATTAAATCAATTATTATGCTAAAAACACTTATCAAGTTATACAAAACCCTTAATATCCTTGAGACAAAAAAACAGCACCTCATGGATGCTGTTTTTTTAACTTTACAAGTAATTATTCTCTACATCTTTAATGCCGATAAAGACTTAGCTGCTGCGCCAAATTTTGCGCGCTCCGCTGACGGCATTGGAATCATACCTTTCTCCGAGAGGTAGCCATCATCCCCCCATGTAGAATTAGCTGTAAATTCATTTATAAACTCTTGAATGCCAGGAACTTTACCGACATGAGAATTCTTAATGTAGAAGAATAATGGACGAGAAACAGGGTATTTACCACTTGCTATGTTATCAAATGTGATGTCTTTACCGTCAATTAAAGAACCTTGTACTTTATCTGAGTTTTGATCAAGGTAACTGAAACCAAAAACACCCAGCATATTTGGACTAGCAACAAGCTTCTGAACGATTAAGTTATCATTCTCACCAGCTTCAATATATGCGCCATCTTCACGAATAGTGTGACAGATTTTTTTGTAAGCTTTTTTATCTTTCTTTTTAAGCGCCTTAATCCAAGGTACTGTCTTACAACCACCCTCCATAGCTAATTCCGCAAAAGCATCGCGCGTTCCTGATGTTGGTGGTGGCCCCATAACTTTTATAGTAGTAGCGGGTAACTCTGGAAGAATTTGATTCCATTTTTGATAGGTATTAGGAATTAGTTTTCCAGTATATTTACCATCTGCTGTAATTTCAGGAACTTGTTTTGCCATTGCAAAGAAAATTGCTTGACGAGTTAATTTATATTTTGGTGAAGACTTCGCATTAGCAATAGCGATCCCATCGTAACCAATTTTAACCTCTGTTAACTTAATACCTTTACTAGTACACTTTTTAAACTCACTGCTTTTAATTCGGCGTGAAGCATTCGTAATATCTGGTGTATCAATACCATTGCCTGCACAGAATAACTTCATTCCACCACCAGAACCTGTAGACTCAATTTTAGGTGTTTTAAATTTTGTTTTTTTACCAAATGTCTCGGCAACCACTGTTGAAAAAGGGTAAACAGTTGACGAACCTACGATTTCAATGTGATCACGAGCTAAAGCACTATTTGTAAGAGTGGTAGCAATCAGGCCGCTTATAACCATGAGGGATAGTTTTTTCATTATTTAATAACTCCAAATATTAATTTATAATTCATAAAGCCGAACTCTAAATCATCTTGATAGTTGTATTTATGAGTGCGTACTCTCAGAATCATCCTAGCTATCTATTGTGACAGGAGTATGAACATTTCGTGACAATCAACCATAATTACTCTTTATAATTCATTATTCATGCGAGCTACTTTTCTTTCGGGCACGTGGATGTGCTTTATCATAAACTTTTGCCAAATGCTGAAAGTCCAAATGAGTGTAAATTTGTGTAGTACTAATATCAGCGTGCCCCAATAACTCTTGTACTGCTCTTAAATCACCTGATGACTCTAAAATATGGCTAGCAAAAGAATGACGTAGCTTATGCGGGTGAATATGCTGTTCCAAGCCTTGTTTTTTACGCCAATAGTCCAAGCGCTGTTGTACTGAGCGAACACTAATCCGTGTCCCACGCTGACTCACAAAAACGGCTTGCTCATCCTCATTTGCCAACTCTACTCGCCGATGTATCCATTTACTTATTGCTTCAATGGCTTTTCTGCCAATGGGTAAAATACGTGTTTTATTACCTTTGCCGATTGCGCGTAATGAGCTTTCTTGTAGGTCTATATTTGCAATATCTAAATTTGCCAATTCAGATAAACGTAAACCTGATGAATAGAAAAGCTCCATTATTGCTTTGTCACGCACGGCTAGAATATCATCACTATTAATCTCTAATAACTGTGTGAGTGTATCTGCATCTAATGTCTTAGGAAGTGTTCGTGCTGTTTTAGGGGCACGAATATCAACAGCGGGATTATTTTTAAGTAATTGTTTTCGAATAAGAAATTGATAAAAACTACGCAAAGATGAAAGTTTGCGTTGCAGTGTTTTACCACCGATACCTTGACGATGTAAAGAAGCAACCCAATTACGAACATTCAGGCTATCGGCATCGACAATGTCATCAAAGCCTTTTTCATCTAGCCATTGGCTAAACTGTGTTAAATCACATTTATAACCACTCAGCGTGTGCGTAGAGTAACGTTTTTCATGCTGTAGGTAATCTTCGAATTGTTGAAGTGGGCTTGCCACGACGTATGCCTTTTTAATTACTTAAGGTGACGAGAAAGACTTGTAGAGATTAATTCGCCTAAATGACTAATAAATACCGTCCCCATACCTGGATGAAAACGTGTTTCATCTTCACTACCCAGCGCCAAAATACCCATACGCTCTGCACCTGATAATGGAATCAATGCTACAGAATTGATAACTTCAGCGTTCTTTGCGAACAAGAAGGCTTGTTGTTCTTCTTTCAAGCGGCCACAAACAGGTTTTTTAGTATCAAATAACTTATCGAAGTGTTTGAGTGTTTTATTATCTGGAGCAATAAAATGCATGGTGTCATCACCGCCAATAATACGCAACGTTACGAAATCTGCATTAAAATCATCACGCAAAATCTCTTGGCAGGTTGCAATAACATCATCAAGACTATCGGCGCGCATAAGCTCAAGTGTAAAACGCTGTAGGCGAGTAACAATTTGCTCATTACCTCTTGCGGTACGAATCAAACCATTAAGTTGCTCTTCAAGGTCACGACTTTTCTCACGCAGTACCGCTACTTGGCGCTCAATTAATGAAGCCGTACCTGCTTGGTGGGGCACTTGTAATGTCGATAATAAATCAGAATGACGTTGGAAAAATTCTGGATGTGACTGGAGATAATCAGCAATTACATTTTCATCCATCATCGCATCAGCCATGATTGAATCCGTTGTGCTTAGTTCGTTATCTGATGATACTGTTTTAGCCCGTGAACTCATACCTGTATTCTCCTTGGTCTGCTATAAAGCGTGATACTCTACTTATAACGAAATCTTTCCTTTAAAAACTGTCGCGGTAGGTCCCGTCATCATAACTGGATTTTTACCCCCTGCCCAGCTAATTGATAGTTTACCGCCGAGCAAATTTGCATCAACATCATCATCAAGAAAGCCTTGCAAATGCCCCGAAACGACTGCGGCACAAGCACCTGTTCCACAAGCTTGTGTTTCTCCCACGCCTCGTTCAAACACGCGTAGCTTGATTGTATTACGATCAATTATTTGCATAAAACCAACATTAACGGAATTAGGGAAATACTCTTCTCCTTGAATCACTTTACCCATTTTTTCAACAGGTGCGCTATCAATATCTTTTACAATAATAACAGCATGAGGGTTGCCCATCGATACCGCACCGATTGTGATTAGCTCTCCATCAATATCCAGCATATAACTATTGGCTTTTTCGTTAGCGACAAAAGGAATTTTATCAGGCTCTAATACTGGCGCGCCCATATCTACAGTGACTGTTTCATCATCATTAACGTTAAGAACAATTCGTCCATTCTTAGTGATAACAGGAATTTCGGTTTTAGTCGTTAGACCTTCTTCTTTTACAAAAATAGCAAAGCAACGCGCCCCATTTCCACAATGCTCAACCTCGCTACCATCACCATTATAAATACGATAACGAAAGTCAGCATTGGCTATATCTGATTTTTCAACCAGTAAAAGCTGATCACAACCAATCCCGAAATGTCGATCTGCGATAAAGCGAATTTGTTCTGCATTTAAGGAAAATGGCTGTGCAATACCATTGATAACGACAAAATCATTACCTAAACCGTGCATTTTTGTAAATTCAATGTCCATACATCTTCCGTTTTTATTTATTCTATACTTGAAAATTTACAGTATTACCTAATACCTGAATCAGTGACTTCACTACGGTACAGTACGCAAGCTATTGATTCATCACGAGTTTAAAAAATACCCGCTTAACCTATGGGTGAAGCTAAGATTTTTTAAAACCTCGTGCTAAACCAATATCTTACGCCCTGTTATCCGCATTGAAGTCACGGATTCAGGTAATAATAAAGATAAGTTACCTGCGATGCACACAAAAGTTAATGATAATTATATTGATTAATGATACAGTACCGCGCGCATATCAGCTTTCACTAATATAGACAGGAGAAAATCAATGAGTGATTTCAACGAAGAATTAGACGCACGTGGCCTAAACTGCCCATTACCAATTTTACGTGCTAAAAAAGCAATCAATGGTTTAGAAGTTGCACAAACTTTAAAAATCATTGCTACTGACCCTGGTTCAGTTAAAGATTTTGAAGCTTTTTGTAAGCAAACTGGCAACGAGCTAGTTTCGACTGCAGAAGATGGCGGAGAATTCACTTTCTTCATCAAGAAAGGCGGTTAATCCCACTTTCAATAGCAGTTTAAAAAAAGCACCTTCAGGTGCTTTTTTTTCGCCTGTCGTTTATATTAACGAGTAATGAAAAACGACCCTAAACTTATCCAATCCTTCTTAAAAGAAAAGCAACAACAACACCTTTATAGAAAGGCTCA
>JALSLX010000073.1 GCA_026988095.1 Thiotrichaceae bacterium | reverse complement strand
AGGTTATTTAACCCACTCACTAAAGCCATCCATATTATGTTCAACACCATCTGCATAACCAGCTTCATAAGCATCTGTTACACGCTGCTCTTCACGCTCTGGGTTTACAAGGTATCCACCCTGCCAGCCTTGTAGGTACTCAGCATCAACACCGGCTTTTTCCATTTTCACAACTGCATCATAATATTCTTGGTTCATTGCCTTTTCCTCTAAATTCGATAGAAACTAATAAATTTTGTTGAGCGGAAGTATACTCGTATATTAGTGCTTCTGAATATCCCTATGGGGATAATTTTAACTATCAAACTTACAATAACCATTCGATTTTAAACAAATAATGTATCCCTTAGCAATAAACTGTATCATCATATTTTTTAAATAACATTTCAGGAAATCATTATGGCATTTAGTTCTTTTCACCCACCACAACGCACACTGATGGGCCCTGGCCCATCTGACGTAAACCCTCGTATTTTAGAGGCAATGGCACGCCCTACGATTGGTCACCTTGACCCACAATTTGTAGGCATGATGGATGAAACAAAAGTCATGCTTCAAAAAGCATTTCTTACAGAAAATGAACTAACAATGCCAGTATCAGCACCTGGCTCTGCGGGCATGGAAACCTGTTTTGTCAATATGATTGAGCCTGGCGATACCGTAATCGTCTGTCAGAACGGTGTGTTTGGCGGTCGTATGAAAGAAAACGTTACCCGCTGTGGCGCAACTGCAATCATGGTTGAAGACGATTGGGGCAAGCCAGTTGACCCACAAAAACTTGAAGACGCACTAAAAGCAAACCCTAATGCAAGTACCGTTGCTTTTGTTCACGCAGAAACCTCAACAGGCGCAGTATCTGATGCTAAAACGTTAGTAGAAATTGCACATAAATATGATTGTTTAACCATTGTTGATGCCGTTACCTCTCTGGCTGGCTCTCCCTTAAAAGTAGATGAGTGGAATATTGATGCAATCTACTCTGGCACACAAAAATGTCTTTCGTGTACGCCAGGTATCTCGCCAGTAAGCTTCAGCAAAGCGGCAACAGACAGAATTCAAAACCGTAAAACACCGGTTCAAAGCTGGTTTATGGATTTAAACCTTGTAATGGCTTACTGGGGCGCAGGCACTCAACGCGCCTATCATCACACTGCTCCTATTAACTCACTTTACGCATTTCATGAATCTTTGGTTGTCCTTCATGAAGAAGGTTTAGAAAATTCATGGGCGCGTCACGCCAAAAACCACGAAGGCTTAAAAGCAGGCTTTGAAGCAATGGGCTTAAGTTTCTTCGTTGATGAAGAATATCGCCTACCACAACTAAATGCCGTTTCAATTCCAGAAGGTGTTGATGAAGCTGCTTTACGTAGCACACTATTAAATAGCTTTAATCTAGAAATTGGCGCTGGTCTTGGCTCAATGGCAGGTAAAATCTGGCGTGTAGGTCTAATGGGTCATGCTAGTAGCGAAACCAATGTTCTGTTCTGTCTTGGCGCAATGGATGCTGTATTAAGCGACATGGGTGCAAAAATTGACTCTGGAAAAGCAGTAAGCGCAGCGATGAAAGTATTCGCCTAAAACCTTTTAGTGTTTTAATACCTGAATCCCTGACTCAGGTAATAGTAAAAAGCGGCTGTGAGTTTATCTCCAGCCGTTTTTTTGTGCCAAAATATACAAAAACAATGAAAATTACGCTTTATTACAAGCCACCCCCCCTGTTTTTCGATGATTTGTATGTTATTGAGCGTATTAACGCTGCCCATCTTACTCTGCAAAACCTGATTTAAATTAGTGAAAAATTTGAACTATCGTTTATGATGGTACTCAAAGCATGACAACAACAATAATAAACGACACAACGTGTGGGGACACCTTGTGTTATATCAACTATGCTAATACTGCTAAAAAAAGCATCATAATAAGAGGCAACAAATGGGCAAGCTCACTTTTAATGAAGCACGGCATCTCGTTGAACGCACGGGGATTGGCGCAGAGTGGCAAACAATACAACGCTTTCAAAACCTAAACCGTCAACAAGCCATTGAATTTCTATTAAAAAATAGAGATATGCGCTTACCAAGACCGCCATCTATGAGCCCTTGGAGCCGCACGGTTAGCTTGCGTAATAATATGCGCCGTAAAAAGATGATTATGCGCATTTCGCGTGATGAAGGTAAAAAATTACAGACATGGTGGGTCAAACATTTGCTTGTTACTCGCTCACCGTTTTTAGAGCGTATGACGCTGTTTTGGCACAACCATTTCCCCTCTTCTATCGCAAAAACCACTCAGCCAAGTATGCTGTACCAACAGAATATTACTTTACGCAAACATGCCTTTGGTAACTTTGGTCAGATGATTCACGATATCGCTCGTGACCCTGCCATGTTGTTATACCTTGATGGTTATGTCAGCACCAAAGAAGAACCCAATGAGAATTTTGCACGAGAACTCTTAGAGCTATTTACTATTGGTATCGGACACTATTCAGAAAATGATATGCGAGAAGCTGCACGTGCATTTACGGGCTGGGGTATTGATGACAGAAGTGGAACGTTTGTATTTAGAGCTAATGATCATGACAATGGTGTAAAAACCTTTTTGGGTAAACGCGGTAATTTTAAGGGCGAAGATATTATTAATATTTTGCTGCAACACCCGCGCACCGCCGAGAGAATTGCGACAAAAATGTGGCATGAGTTTGTCAGTATTGCTCGCCCCGATATGCGTATTATTAAGCAATGGGCGCAGGCTTTTCGTGGTTCAAATTACGATATTTCAACGTTAATACGCGCTATTCTAAATAGTGATGTATTTTGGGGTAGGCATAATCGTGGAGCACTCATCAAATCACCTATTCAGCTCACACTGGGTACTTTACGCACACTGCCCTATTCTCCTGCTCATATTGATTTAGCGCATAACCTCAATATTATGGGGCAAGGTGTATTCAATCATCCCAGTGTTAAAGGTTGGTCAGGTGGTAAAACATGGATTAGTACACAATCTTTATTAAGACGAAACTCCATGATGAATAATCTCACCGCGGGTAATCTTAATGAGAGAAAAAACCGTGGGGGTATAGCAAAAAAAATGCCCGATGTTAGCCCAGAGTTATTGCGCCAATGGTTATTAGCCATTCCGCCGCTACAAGCGCCACCCACCACATCAGGAAAGCAACGTTTAACACGCGCCTTTGTGTTAGACCCTGCTTATCAGGTGCTTTAATCATGAAATTTATACTATTTAAAATACAAATCAGCGAAAAAAGGGGGGGGTGGTTAATAAAAAAGCCCTCTAAAAGCCATGTTACAGCTATTTTGGGGCTAAATTATGCATCGTAGAGACTTTTTGAAGTATGCGGGGCTAATTTCAGCCTCTGCAACCGTTCCTTTACTTACACCTGAGATGGTTTTTGCCACAAACGGTGCTCGTCAAAATAAAATTGTTGTTTTGGTTGAGCTTAAAGGTGGCAACGATGGCTTTAACACCCTTGTTCCTTTCACTGATGAGCTGTATTACAAATATCGTCCTCGCATTGCCATTAAGCAACGCCAAGTTTTAGGGCTTAACAAAGACGTAGGGCTTCACCCACGCATGAAAGCATTAATGCCATTGTGGAATGCAGGTCAAATGGCTTGGATACAGGGCGTGGGCTATCACAACCCTGTGTTATCACATTTTCGCTCAATGGATATTTGGGATTCGGCCTCAAACTCAAATCAAGTCATCGAAGCAGGTTGGCTTTCACGTGTCTTGCCTAAATATAAAAAAGGCTTACACGGTGTTGCACTTAATAAAGGACAAGCTCAACTTGGTCCGCTGGCAAGTAGCAATCTAAATGCTGTCACGATGCAAACCCCTAAAACATTTTTAAGCCAAATTAAACGCATCAGTGATGTACAGCCTAGCCGTTTAAACCCTGCCATTGCACACGTGAGTGAAATTCAACATCAGCTTTTTAGCACAGGGGATCAACTCGCACAAAAAATGGGCCGTAATCCTAAACACTCAGGGGTTAGTTTTTCAAAAGGCGTATTTGGTCACAGCCTAGAATCTGTTGCAGAAATGATTATTAACGGTATCGACGCACCTGTGTACAAAGTTACACAAGATGGATTCGATACTCACGCAGGACAACGTGGCGGACAAGACAACGGCTTATATCAAGTCGCCAATGGTTTAGCATCCTTCCAAAAATCTATGCAACGCGCAGGCATGTGGGACCACGTACTCGTTGTCACCTACTCCGAATTTGGTAGACGTGCTAAAGAAAACAGAGGAGGTGGAACAGACCACGGAACAGCCTCATCCCATATGATTTTAGGGGGGAAAGTACGTGGTGGAATTTATGGAGAGCACCCCGATTTTTCAAGACTTGATGCAAATGGCAATGTCACCTTCACGACTGATTTTCGTGCTATCTATGCGACGTTGGCACAGCGCTGGTGGCACCAGCCTAGCCCCTGGGGGAATTTGGGGCATTTGCCATTTGTGTAGCGCGCTACTTTAAGCCAGAATTCAGCTAGAATATTCAGTGCTTCCCAATGAAATATTTTTCAACCTTAAAGAGTTAACAATAACTGAAACAGAACTAAAGCTCATTGCGGTTGCGGCAATCATTGGTGAAAGTAAAATACCGAATGTTGAAAACAAAACGCCAGCGGCAACTGGCACACCAAGAATATTATAAACAAAAGCAAAGAATAGATTTTGCTTAATATTTTTCATCACTTCATGGCTTAGCTTTTTTGCTTTTGCAATACCTTGTAGGTCTCCTTTTACCAATGTGATTTCAGCACTTTCCATCGCTACATCGGTACCTGTTCCCATCGCTATTCCGACATTTGCTTGTGCAAGTGCTGGTGAATCATTAATGCCATCGCCCGCCATAGCAACGAGTTTTCCTTGTGCTTGAAGCTCTTTGATACGGTTTAGCTTATCTTCGGGTAAGCATTCAGCCTCAAAATCACTCAACCCTAATTCATCAGCCACCGCCTTTGCCGTATTACCATTATCACCCGTCATCATTATGACTTCGATCCCTTTATCAATGAGTTCATTGATCGCTTTCTTACTACTTTTCTTTATGGCATCAGAAATTGTTACATAACCTAATGCTTCTCCGTCAACAGCAATATAGGAGACTGTTTTTCCGAGTTTCTGCTCTGATAATACTTGTACAGCGAGTGAATCTGGAATGCCTATTTTAAATTGTTCCAACAGTTTACTATTACCTAGCGCGAGTTTTTTTCCATCCATCTGAGCTATAACACCCTTGCCTGCAACGGCCTCAAAGTTTTCTACTTCTTGTAGATTAACCTTGTTTTCTTTAGCATATTTTACTATTGCTTCTGCTAATGGGTGCTCACTTGACTGATTCATCGACGCAATTTGTCCTAATAAAACATTGGTTTTTGAAGAATCTAAAGCATAAACTTTGTCTACCGATGGTTTACCCTCTGTAATGGTTCCAGTTTTATCTGTAATTAATACATCAACCTTATCCATCGTTTCTAACGCTTCGGCATTTTTAATCAAAATCCCTGATTGCGCTCCTTTACCAACACCTACCATAACTGACATGGGAGTCGCTAAACCAAGTGCACATGGACAAGCAATGATTAATACGGCAATTGCATTCACGAAACCGTATACCAGTGCAGGTTCAGGTCCAAATACTGCCCAAACAATAAACGTTAAGAGCGCTACAGAAATCACAATCGGAACAAAATATTTAGAGATAGTATCAGCCAGTTTTTGGATCGGTGCACGTGAACGACTTGCATCATTTACCATTTGAATGATCTGTGAAAGCAAGGTATCCGCACCTACTTTTTGTGCCACCATGACGAATGATTTATTACCATTAATCGTTCCAGAGCTAATTTTGTCGCCAATTTGTTTATCTACGGGTATTGGTTCACCTGTAATCATGGATTCATCGACATTACTGTATCCATCAACAATTTTTCCATCAACTGGAATTTTATCACCTGGTCTAACCCGCAATTGGTCTCCCACTTCAATATCGTGGATGGATATTGTTATATCTTCACCATTTTCTATACGAATTGCCTCTGAAGGCGCAAGTTTTAGTAGTTCTTTCAAAGCACCACTGGTCTGACTATGTGCTCTTGCTTCAAGTAGTTGCCCCAATAAAACTAATGTAAGGATAACGGCTGTAGCTTCAAAATAGAGGTAAACGGTTCCTTCCTCACTCTTAAAATCACTGGGGAAAATATCAGGAAAAAGCATTCCCACCACACTAAATATAAAGGCGACTCCAGTACCAATACCCACCAAGGTAAACATATTTAAATTCATGGTGACAATGGATTTGTAAGCTCGTTCAAAAAACATCCAACAAGCATAAAAGACCACTGGTATTGTTAGAAAAAATTGCACCCAGTTCCAAAGTGGTTGACTCATAATGTTTAACAGTGGTTTACCGGGGATTAAATCTCCCATTGCTATAATGAAAACGGGTACAGTAAACAAAGTTGCAATTTTCATTTTTTTAAGCAGATCTTGATACGTTTTCTGCTCATTACTTTCGGTTGGTTCCATCGGAACTAAATCCATGCCACAAATGGGGCAAGAGCAAGGATCATCCTTAATAATTTCTGGATGCATTGGGCAGGTATATTGTGAGCTTTGCTTTATTAGGCTGGGTTGCTCGAGTAAATCCATGCCACAAACGGGACAGTCACCTGCTTCGGTATATGTTTTTTCGCCTTCACAATGCATGGGGCAGTAAAAGACACCATTCCCTGAGACTTTTTCTTTTTCAGAGTCTTCACTATGTGGCTTGGAGTGATGATGATCAGCACCTTTCATTTCTATGCTGTAATGTAAACCCGCTAGCGTTAAGCTTTCCTGCAAAGTTTGTAAAGGTATATGAGAGTTCATATTAAGTATGGCTTCTGAATTATCTAAATCTACCGATACACTTGTAATATCGTCGATAGAATTTAATGCATCCTCAACACTGTCCTTACACCCTAAACATGTCATTCCTGATATTTTATATGTGTGTTTCATACCGAACCTCTGATAATTAGCATAATTACTAATGAAAAAATCTCGAAACTTTCATAAGAATTTTGAGACTCTACAACGTCTTTTAGAAGAGTATATTTTTAAAATTAGCTGAGACTTAGCTATCATTAGTTATAATTATCGTGATTTTCACAAGAAGGTAGAACGAGTGGCGAGAAGATTAATTTCCATAGTCACTCTTTCAAAAATGACTTATCCTCGAAAGAGCTTTTCGGAATATTGGTGATATCGGCTGGGTAGAACGAAGCAATAATGCTTAGACTCTTACTATTACTGGTCTAAGTCAAGGTTCTAGTTATCAGATAAACAATCAATACCGAAAGTACATTGATTATCCTGAGGATATTGGATTTACCCCTCCACAGATAGAAGCGCTTATTACAGCCACCTAAAAACCAACAATTATCTGGTGACTGTAATGTATTAGAATATTACTTATTAACACTGCTGGGCGTATTACCTGTTATCGTAATATCAACAGGATTATAGACCAGTTTCACATGTTCTGAGGCTTTTGAGTTAAATGTATTATCCTGTATGTCGACATTAGTAACAGGATGAGATAGTTTATCTGTTCTAAATTCTGTGCCTACTTTTACATCATGTTGAGATGAGCCATTAAAGGTATTCCCACGTACATTATTATCATCATCTTCAACAATCACACCTATATTCACACCATTAAAGACATTATTTGAAACAAGGTTATTTTTTGCAAAATCTTCGTAAATATAGGTTTTATCTTTCTTTGGACCATAGCTAACTGAGCTAATTGCTACTCTTGGTGAACCACAATCCAGTGCTTTTAAATCAGCACTTTGACGTGATGCTACCCACACACCAATTTTGTCACCATTGAATGTGTTATTTCTAATCGTATTACCATCTGCAGACTGATAACGAGGTATTTGATTTGCATCTTTATAGTGCTCATTACAGTTTTTATAGATAAAGACCGATCCTCTTGAGTTTCCTTCAAATGTGTTTTTTTCAATAATATTATTAATAGATGAATCAATCGCAATTGCTTCTCTAGAGTAATCTTCAATCTTCTGCTTTATTTTATGCTTCTTAGTATCATAATCAGAAAAGCCATTTTTTGTAAACGTTGTATTGGTAATCGTATTCTTAGCTGATCCAGAATCAATATATAATCCTACTGCTCCCGTTGAATCAATGGATGAGCCATCAAGTGTGAAATCAGTAACGAAGCGTGCCACATAGACACCATCTTTGTGACTAAAGCTGATGTTACTATCTTCTACACGAATATTTTTAGGAGAAATTGATCTTAAGTGGTTTTCTAATGCTTCTACATTAATATTGTTTCTAAGGTCTGATTTAGATGATTCACTCATTGAGAAATGCACCACTATGCCTCTAACATAGTTTTTCAAATTACAATTCTTAACAACAACATTTCTACTTTGGTAATTTTCAGAAGATTGAATCTGTATACCAACATTTATTGGTTCTTGACCTGCTTTGTAAGTACTACCAATCTCTTGTCTAAATTCTTTATCAAGACCATTGAACTTTGCACCATTACAATCAAAAGTGAAATTTGATTTATTCACAATGAGTATACTGACACGATCATATTTACACCCTTTAGGGAGTGTTAAATTACTCTCTAACCTAACAAGTGAATTCTTCTTCCATACAGGACAACCTTTAGGGTTTTTAGGTAAAATCCTTGAGGGGTCTTCAGGCTTAGAGTATTTCTCAGCAGGTGGTTCTGCATAATCTACAAATGAATTAATCAACGATTTACAAGCCGTTAAATTAATTGTTATGAAGATGATAAAGACTGCTGTAAATATTCTCATGATATTTCCTATTTTAATTTCAAAACGATGAGCTGAATAGCATAAGGCTCTTTAATCTACTTGTAGCAGATCATTAAAAAGAATAAGTCACTATAATTTTTATTATGTCATATCCTA
>JALSLX010000072.1 GCA_026988095.1 Thiotrichaceae bacterium | reverse complement strand
TCGCCTCGCGCCAAGCCGTTTTCTGCTAATAATTCACTAACGGCTTTGGCTTCTTCGAGTGTTCTCACAAACGGAATCATAATCTCGATATTGGTCAAGCCCATATCATTACGCACACGTTTGATCGCTTCACATTCCATTTCGAAACAACTACGAAAAGTTTCATCAATGTAACGAGCCGCACCACGGAAGCCGATCATTGGATTTTCTTCTTCTGGCTCGTAGTTTGTGCCTGCAATAAGGTTTGCATATTCATTTGATTTAAAATCAGACATGCGCAAAATCACAGGTTTAGGCGAGAATGCTGATGCCAGTGTTGATACGCCTTCGGCTATTTTAGAGACAAAAAACTCACGTGGGCTTTCATACGCATCAATGCGTTTATGAATGATTTCTTGTAGCTCGGTTGATTGTTTATCTAGCTCTAATAATGCACGCGGGTGAATGCCGATCATATTATTAATGATGAATTCCATGCGTGCTAAACCCACGCCTTTATTGGGTAGCTGGCAAAAATCAAAAGCACGATCTGGATTGCCTACATTCATCATCACCTTTAAATCAAGCTCAGGCATGGAACTAACCTCGGTGGTGCTGATGTCAAAATCTAAAATACCGTCGTAGGCATAGCCTGTGTCGCCTTCGGCACACGATACGGTGACATCATCACCGTGTTTAATGGTTTTAGTCGCATCGCCACAACCTACAACTGCTGGCACGCCCAACTCTCTCGCAATAATTGCAGCATGACACGTTCTACCACCGCGATTGGTGACGATGGCAGAAGCGCGCTTCATGATAGGCTCCCAGTCTGGGTCTGTCATATCAGTGATGAGCACATCGCCTGGCTGGATTTGATCCATATCGTCCAGGCTCATAATAATTTTGGCTTTACCCGCACCAATGCGTGAGCCGATTGACCGACCTTCTGCTATTACGTTGCCTGTTTCTTTCATGGTAAACCGCTCAACTACGTTTCCTGCTTGGCTTTGCACCGTTTCTGGTCTCGCTTGTACGATGTATAACCCGCCATCGATACCATCCAATGCCCATTCAATATCCATTGGGCGCTTGTAGTGTTTTTCGATGGTCACAGCTTGGCGCGCTAACTCTTCGACTTGTGCATCTGTTATGCAGTATTTTCGGCTTCTTTCTTGTTCAATATCAATAATTTTAACGGGTTCTTCACCCTCAGGATCGTAAACCATTTCAATGGCTTTACTACCGAGTGTTCTGCTTAATACTGCTGGCTTACCTGACTCAAGATTTGGTTTGTAAGCATAGAATTCATCTGGGTTTACCGCGCCTTGCACCACCATTTCGCCCAAGCCATAGCTGCCTGTAATAAAGACAACTTTATCAAAACCAGATTCTGTATCAAGGCTAAACATGACCCCAGATGCACCAATATCAGAGCGCACCATTTTTTGTATGCCTGCTGATAATGCCACGCCCGCATGATCAAAATTTTGGTGAACACGGTAGGAGATTGCTCTATCTGTGAATAGCGATGCGAATACTTTTCGAATCGCCATTTTAATGTCATCCAAACCCGATACATTTAAAAAGGTTTCTTGTTGACCTGCAAAAGATGCATCGGGTAAATCTTCTGCCGTTGCCGATGAGCGAACCGCCCATGTGACCTCTTCTCCATATTGTCCTTCTACTTTTTCATAGGCTTTGTTGATATCTGCTTCTACATCGTCTGGCAGTGGAATTTGCATTATCCAGTCACGGATTTTCTTGCCTGTTTTTGCAAGTGCTGCCAAATCATCAACATCTAATTCATCGAGCAGTACATTAATCCTATCGCCTAGATTTTCATGCGCTAAAAAACTACGATAAGCATCAGAAGTTGTCGCAAAACCACCAGGTACATTGACACCGAGGTTTGAAAGGTTTTGAATCATTTCACCAAGCGAGGCATTTTTTCCGCCTACTTCGTCTATATCATTTATGCCAAGTTGATCTAGCCAGATGACGTTTTTAGTTTTCATACTAAATTTATTCCTATATTAAACTGTCTTTAATGGGTGTAATACTGTGGGTTCGCACGATTTGTGCGGCTAATTCTTCGATTGATTGTGAGGTTACATCCAGTGGTTTTAAACCATAACGCTCATAAAGTTTATGGGCTTTTTTAATCTCTGATTTACAGGTTTGTAAGGATGAATATTGGCTGTTAGGTCTGCGCTTTTCGCGTATCTGTTGTAAGCGTTTTGCTTTAATGGTGGTTGCAACCAACTTGTCTTTATTCTCTAACAACACTTTTGGCAGTTCATCACGATCAAAATCATCATCTGTTATTGGGTAGTTTGCGGCTTTTATACCAAACTTTAGAGCGAGATAAAGCGAAGTAGGTGTTTTACCAGAACGAGAAACACCTACAATAATAATATCGGCTTCGGGGAGTGTTTTTAGCACCATCGCATCATCGTGCATAAGAGTGTAATTGAGCGCATCAATACGAGCATCGTAAGATTTTTCATTAACCAAACCGTGGCTTAAACCCGATTCACGCGTTGGCTCGGTATGTAAATCATGCCCTATTTTGTCAAGAATACTTTCAAATACTTCATAATAATGACAATCAGCATTTTTTAAAATCTTGTTTATTTCTGTTTCAGGCATGGTTGCAAAAACGAGTGGCTTGAAACCCTCTTTTTTACTAATTTTTGCAATTTCATCTATCAGTCGATTGGCTTTTTTTTCAGTATCTACAAATGAACGTTGGTGGTAGGTGAACTCAATATGTGGAAACTGCGAAAGCAAGCTATTCCCCAGTGTTTCAGCTGTTATACCCGTGCTCTCTGAAACAAAAAAAACAGTACGCTTTGCATTATTTTTCATCACAAATTCTCTGTTCTTTTACATCACTGACTTTACTACAAAGTGTCATCTTCAAAATGCCTTCCATTCTCAATATTTGAGCATAGTAGTTAATTAATTCTTTGTTGACAAATAACATACAAAAATTCAAATAAATAACAATGTTAAGTATAAATACTGAATTATTAAGTATTAACTAAATACTATTGAAATATTTATTATTATTGCATAGATTAATCATTAGACAATTCAATGCTTTCAATGTTTAATATTGCTATTGGCTATAATTGAACGACATCTAAAATGAAAACAATCTACTATAAACAAAACCGCCTGAAAAAATTGCGTGCTTTTTGCCAAGTAGCAAAACATGGTAGCGTCACTAAAGCCGCTGAAAAACTTTTTGCCAGTCAACCTACAATCTCACTACAAATACAAGCACTTGAACGTGAAATGAATGTAACTCTCTTTGAGAGAAATGGACCACAAATAAACTTAACGGTAGAGGGTAAAATTCTTTATGACTTATGTGAGCCTATGGTGCAAAGCGTTGATCATTTACATGAAACATTCAGTGCGCATTGTGGAAACCTAAGCACGGGCGACTTATCAATAGCAGCGGGTGAATCTACAATCCTATATGTTTTACCCGAACCAGTTCAAAAGTTTACTGAGCAATACCCCGGCATAAAATTAAAACTAGCCAATGAAACTGGGCGCGATGGCATGGAGATGTTACGCAATAATGATATTGATTTAGCCATCGGCTCGATGCTAGAGATCCCTGATGATATTGAATATGATCCCATCGTTACCTACAATCCTGTTTTAATTGCTCCCAAGGATCACCCACTATCAAAAATCAAAGATATTACTTTACAGGATATAAGCCCTTATGGGCTAATTTTACCGCCTAGTCATTTAAGTACATGGCGTATTGTTAAAATGGTTTTTGCTCAGCACAATACTAGCTACAAAGTCACGCTAGAAGCTGGCGGATGGGAAGTAATAAAACGCTATGTAAAGATTGGTTTAGGCATTTCTATTGTGACGGATGTGTGCATAACCGAACAGGATTATGAAGAAATGACTGTGTTACCATTGGATAAATACTTCCCTAAGCGTAGTTATGGCATTGTAACGCGCAAGGGTAAGTTTTTATCGACTCCTGCAGAACGGTTTATTGATTTGATGAAGCAGTGTTATGAGTCAGAGACTAAATAATAAATTGACAGATACTACCGTCATACTGGCGAATGATAGTATCCATCTCTAGCAAAATCACATGAGACAAAATAGGTTTTGATCTACACCAGAATTACAAATTTAAACCGTATCCAGATCTTCTAAAGACCAGCGTGGCATTGGTTTTATTTCTGTATCGCTTGTCTGACCTGCTTTCAATCGTATTGCACCTGCGTAAGCAATCATCGCGCCATTGTCCGTGCAGTATTCCATGCGGGGAAAGAAGCACTCAGCATCTAACTCACTTAGCTTTTCACGTAAGCGTGTGTTTGCACCCACTCCACCTGCGATTATTAGGCGCTTACCGCCGATGCTTTCTAGTGCGCGTCTACACTTAATGAACAAGGTATCCACCACTGCTTCTTGAAAGGCATGGGCGATATTGGCTTTGTCTTGCTCGGTTTTTGTCGATTTATTCCAAGTGGTTAGTGCAAATGTCTTTAAACCGCTGTAACTAAAATCGAGTCCACCTTGACGAATCATTGGGCGCGGAAAGTCGTATGCGCCCTCTTCTCCTTTAGTCGCCAGCTCTGCCAAAATTGGCCCACCAGGATAACCTAGCCCCAACATTTTTGCGGTTTTATCAAAGGCTTCACCCACCGCATCATCCAATGATTGCCCCATTATTTTATAATCACCAATCGCCTGTACATCAACCATCATGGTGTGACCACCTGAAACTAGCAGTGCAATAAAAGGAAAATTGGGTGTATTGTCTTCCTCTAACATGGGCGCCAATAAATGACCTTCCATGTGGTGAACGGCTACTGCAGGAATTTTTAAACCCCAAGCCAATGATCGCCCAATGGATGCACCCACCATGAGCGCACCAATCAAACCTGGGCCACTGGTGTAAGCGATGCCCTCTAAATCTGATAATGTTAAACCCGCTTCTGCTACCGCCTCTTTAATCAATGGCACGGTTTTTTGAATATGATCACGCGAGGCAAGCTCTGGCACAACACCACCGTATTCTGCATGAAGAGCAACTTGAGAATAAAGCTGATCTGCGATTAAGCCTTTTTCAGTATCATAAATTGCGATACCTGTTTCATCACAAGATGATTCGATTCCTAGAACAATCACTTCTTTTCACAAATCGGTGCATCGTCAGGCTTTTCAACGCTGCTTACGATCGTTTCTATAAATTCATTAAACTCATCCATGCTAATCACACTGAGCATACGATTCATAATTTCTGGATTAATCTGTGCGACGGTTTGCTCACCATTGGCGAGTTGAATATAAATGCCTGCTGCATTCATTTCAGTCTCGCTATCGGCTAGATCAACCTCGAGTATTTTTTGCTCTTCTTCACCTAATAATTCGTGATGATCATCAAGCTCATCCCATAGCTCATCTTCAATATCTTCTGAGGTTTCAATTACGATACTGCCTAGCATTGGGTCATTTTTTTGCTCCCACTTAAGATCCTTGCCATCTAAAAATTTAATAAATTTATCGGCTATTTCTTGAGTGAAAAATAAGTATTCAAGCATATTCTTTTCCTAAACTGAATATTCAGTCCTTCATTTCTCCGCCAGCCGTTTTCATAATGAACATATCCATTAATTTAGTCGGCAATAGGCGTTTTAGTGTTCCCATGATGTAAGTCGGTGTTGTCACATAGTAATGCGCCTGTGGACTTTTATTTTCTAGGGCATGAATGACTTTTTTAAGTACCGCTTCAGGCGGTAAGGTATACGGATCAACATTTCCTTCTTTGGCTAATCGTTTTAAAGTACGTTTATATCGATCTCGGTGTACACTTTCTTCCATATTAACGTTGTCTTTTAATGCCTGTAAAGCATTCGCGCGAAAGCGACTTTCAACAGGACCGGGTTCTACCAGAGATACTTTTACATTGGTATCTGATAACTCTAACCGTAATGTATCCGCGAAGCCTTCAATTGCGTATTTACTCGCATTATAAGCGCCACGAAATGGCAAAGAGATTAAACCCAGCACAGAACTATTAAAAATGATTCGACCGCGATTATTGTGGCGCATTAAAACAATAAGGCGATTGTTAAGCTCCATCCAACCAAATACATTTGCTGCAAATTGCTTTTCTAAGGTTTCGCGCGTGAGATCTTCAATCGCGCCGGGTTGACCGTATGCGCCGTTATGAAATACGCCATAAAGATTAGTACCCACAAGCAGCATCAGCTCATTAGCTAAGTCTTGCACGCTTGTAGAATCGGCATAATCTAATTGCAAACATTTAAAACCTTCTGCAATTAATCTTGTCACATCTTCGGGCTTTCGTGCGGTTGCATAAACATTGTAGCCACGTTCCATTAAGCCTTTGGCAACGTGATAACCAATGCCGCTTGAACAACCTGTTACTAATACTGTTTCCATATCTTACTTATCATTTTTAGTTGTGAGTATGGTAGCAGATAATTTCAGATAAATGAGGCTTGTATTTCTCTGAATAAGCACTATATTATCAAGTGCTAATATTTTTTATAACTGTATAAACTGGATACCTTAATGCCTATTTACGAATTTCAATGTCAATCTTGCGGAAACGAAATCGAAGTTATTCAAAAAATTAGTGATAATCCACTGACAGATTGTGAAGCTTGTGGAAAGCCTGACTTAAAAAAGATGGTTTCAGCAGCGGCTTTTCGTTTAAGTGGTTCCGGTTGGTATGAGACAGATTTTAAAGCGGGCAAAAAGAAAAACCTTACTGCTAAGAATGATAATGAGCCTAGCTCTACAAAATCAGATAAAAAACCTGACAAAAATACATCAAAAAAAGTAGAAAATAAAACCAAAGCAACTTCTTCCCCTGAGAAAAAAACAAAATAAAAACCCAATAAGAACTATAAAAGAGCCATTATGCTTGCAAAACTAAGAAAATATATCATCACAGGTCTTCTAATCTGGATACCTTTAGGGATCACCATTTTAGTCATTAAATTACTTGTTGATTTAATGGACAAAACAATTTTATTCCTTCCTCCTTCGTGGCGACCAGAAAATCTTGTCGGTTTTGATGTTCCTGGCCTTGGTATTATTGTCAGCTCTGTCATCATTTTTGTTACTGGTTTCTTTCTTACCAACTTTGCTGGAAGACGACTAATAAAATGGGGTGAAAATGTACTTGATAGAATTCCCCTTGTTCGCAGTATTTATTCATCCGTCAAACAAGTCACTGAAACAGTACTTTCATCTGAAGGTGATACCTTTAGTGCTGTCTACCTAATTGAATACCCACGTAAAGGCATTTGGACGTTATGCTTCAAAACTGGCAACTCTCCAAAGTTTATGGATGAAGCCGCTAATGAAGATTTAGTAACGGTATTTGTACCTACAACACCAAATCCAACTTCTGGTTTTATTCTATTCATCCCTATTAAAGACGTTAAAGTACTGGATATTGATGTAGAAGAAGCATTGAAACTCGTGATGTCTTTAGGCGTTGTTGCTCCAGCAGGAAAGACAATAACGGAAGATGATATTAATATTAGTAAGAGTATCGACGAAGTTGTCGAAGGTGCTGTTGATGATGCAGTAGGTGACATTGTAAAAATTGTTAAGAAAGATAACGATTAGTTTTGTTTATTTCAAACGCGCTTTAATTACATCCATCACCACATCAAAATCAAAACGCCGGACCTTATGCAATATTTCTTGATGGCGTAATAAGTCAGCTTTAAATATATTGATATTTTGGCGCGCCTTTTCAACCTCATCACTACTCATCTTGTGATGATCGCTACTCAACTTTTCAACAAATTGTAATAAAGCATCCAAACTATGAATAAAAAAGCCACGAATACTGTTCAGCTTTTTATTCTCTTTGTTTACAGGTGCCTGAGCATCTTTCCCGTCAAACTCTAATGCAAGTTCATCTAAAATATCTTTAGCGGTACTAACAATCGGCATAACGGATGATTCCCATTCTTTGGGTAAAGATGTCGTCGTGCTATAAATTTTGTCGTAATCACTAAAGCCTTTTTGAAGAATTTTAGGAAATATTTTTTGTTGTCCTTTCTCCGTCCACTTTTGTTGCTGGTCACTTGCAATTTCAGCCCCTTTTTTCATGGTATAGCCAATGCCTTTCTTCACCTTTTTATAGACAAACCAAATAATAATGATTGAAAGCAATAAAAGTATGATTAAAACAAAGGG
>JALSLX010000071.1 GCA_026988095.1 Thiotrichaceae bacterium | reverse complement strand
TTAACAATCCTACCGCGGTAATGCTAGGAAATCTTGATGTGATGGTTGCAGAACTAGGGGATAACGCAGAGCCAGTTCAAAAAGAAATCGACTTAGTGATTGAGCAAATCTACCGAATTCGAGACATAATAAATCGCTTATTACAATACGCGCACCCCGATGAATATTCGGGATATATCAGCGTGATAGATGTAGATATGGTGGTTATGGATACATTGAAACTAGTCAGTCATCTACGCAATGAAAGTAAATTTTCAATTGATACTGATTTAAAAGCAGAACAAGTTATTGAAATTAACCCGCAAGAGTTACAGCAAGTATTGGTGAATTTATTAGTTAATGCTATCCATGCATTGCCAGATAGTGATGGGCGTATAGTGATAAAAACCCGCAACTGGAAAAATAAAGGAGTGGTATTAAGCATTAACGATAATGGGAAAGGTATTGATGAAAAATCACTAAAACAAATTTTCAATCCCTTCTTTAGCACCAAAGGACAAGGGGAGGGAACAGGGCTAGGGTTGTCGATAAGTTATGGTTTAGTGCGCCGATACGGTGGAAATATCACTGTAGAATCAGAACCAGGAAAAGGCTCAAAGTTTTCAATTTGGCTGTTAACTGAGCCACAAATGCTAGAAGATGAAGAAGCGATTACAGAACAGCTAGCATCAATAGAAAACGAGATACCCTAAATTCATAATTTACTGCTACTCTGACAAAGACTATTCGTTTACATCCTTTAGATTCATGTAATATCATGACTGAGTAGTTTATTATTATTGACGATATAGTCAAAATATACTAACCTGTTTTTCAGGCGGTTCTGATTAAGTTTATGATCTTTTCGAAGTGAATTGGAGTCCTCTAAACAAACCAATTAAGTGTAAAAATAATGAAACACAATGACTAAAACGTACGATATAGCAATCATAGGAGGGGGAATCGTAGGTTGTGCGGTCGCAAGACGTATGACATTGGCTGGCGCTAAGGTTGTTTTAATTGAAAAGTCGCCCGATATTTTGGCAGGCGCAAGCAAAGGCAATAGTGCTATTTTACATACTGCTTTTGATGCTCCCGAAAAAAGCCTTGAGCTACAATGCATGCAGGCAGGTTATGCAGAATATTTAGATATTCATAAAAGTATGAATTTACCTCTGTTAAAAACGGGGGCACTCTTAGCGGCATGGTCTCCAGAAGAACAAGCTAAATTTGAAGGCATCATGGTGAAAGCCGCCAACAATGGTGTTGCTGATCTTAAATTATTAACAACAGCCCAAGCACAAAAAAAAGAACCCAATTTATCTAATAATCTTTTGGCGGCTATTGAAGTGCCACGTGAATATGTGATTGATCCTTGGTCGGCACCTTTGGCCTATTTGACGCAAGCCGTAGAGAATGGTGCTGACACCTTATTTAACACAGAGGTCATAGGAGGTTTTTTTGATGATAGTAAACAAGAAGGTTTATGGTTATTAGAAACTAATAATGGACAGATTAAGGCCAATCATATTGTTAATTGTGCAGGGCTTTATGGTGATTTACTCAATAAAAATGTATTTGGCGAATCTGATTTTGAAATACGCCCACGTAAAGGTGAGTTTGTTGTTTTCGATAAAGCAGCGAGTAAATTACTCAAAAACATCTTGCTACCGATACCAACCGAAATCACCAAAGGCATTGTTATATTCCCAACTATTTTCGGGAATATTGCAGTAGGGCCAACAGCCGATGAACAAGAGAGCAGGGCGGATGCCTCGGTTGCAAAAGAAAACCTTGAAATGCTCTACGCCTTTGCCCTGGATAAAATACCAGCTTTAAAACACATTCCAGTGACAGCAACCTATGCAGGCATACGCCCAGCAACAGAAAAGAAACACTACCGTGTGAAACACGATGTAAAAAATAATTGGGTTACCCTTGGCGGTATTCGTTCAACAGGTATTACCGCTTCATTAGGGCTTGCGCAACATGTTGAATCACTCTTTAACGAGCAGGGTATTCGGTTTAATAAGTTGGCATCATCCAGAACGCCCATGATGCCCAATTTAGCAGAACACATTGAAAGAGATTGGCAAAAGCCAGGGGTAGAGGAAATCGTTTGCCATTGTGAAATGGTCACCAAGCGCGAAATTAAAAAAGCACTGGATGGTAGCACCTTACCAGCAGGAAGTATGGAAGGATTAAAAAGAAGAACCAGAGCGACGATGGGACGTTGCCAAGGCTTCTACTGTTCAGCACGACTAGCAGAGCTGACAGAAGGAAAGTTTGCAGAATCAATCGCGGTTAAAAGCGATAAAAAAGAAGGGGGTAGCTAAATGATTGCCACTATCCTCCAAAAACAATGTGACGTTGCTATTATTGGCTCAGGACCTGCTGGAATCTCAGCCGCTATTACTCTAAAAAAAGCAGGCGTTGATAATATTGTCGTGCTTGAAAGAGAGTCAGAAGCAGGAGGTATACCGAGGCACTGCGGACACATAGCTTTTGGTTTTAAAAAATATAAACGCATTCTTACAGGGCTCCAATATGCTAAAAACAATATCGAAGAAGCCTTGAATCTAGGTATAAATATACAACTAAATACAACAGTGACAGCCTTAGGTGAAGGCGGGAAATTAAGCCTAGTTTCACAACAAGGTATTTCTGAGTTAAATGCCAAACGTGTATTAATTGCTACAGGCACGAGAGAAAAGCCACGCTCCGCTCGTTTTGTTTCAGGTGATCGTGCCTTGGGTATTTATAATACGGGTGCTTTACAAGGAATGGTTTATCTAAAACAAAAAATTCCCTTTAAACGACCTCTCATCGTGGGTACAGAGATTGTGAGTTTTTCCGCACTTTTAACCTGTAAAAAAGGCGGCATAAAACCCGTAGCAATGATTGAAGAAAACCCAAAGCCAACTGTGCGTTGGCCAATCTATTATGGTGCACATTTATTTGGAACACCTTTATTTCTAGAGACAAAAATCAATAAAATCATTGGAGATCAACGCGTCGAAGCTGTCATTCTTGAAAGTGCTCAAGGGCAGAAAAAATCTATTGAATGTGATGGTGTTTTATTCACAGGACAGTTTACACCAGAGTCTAGCCTTGTACGCATGAGTCACATAGCGTTTGATTCAGATACCTTTAGCCCAAGTGTGAATGCAAACGGGCAATGTTCTGACCCTGCCTATTATGCGGCAGGCAATGTCCGACAACTTGTACCTGAAAAAGGTAGAAATGCCTATTTTTATACCAGTGATAATCCACCCAATGCCGTTAATATTTCTGGAATGTGCTGGGATCAGGGGGGTGAAGTGGCACTGAATATACTTGAAAGTTTTAGCAATTGAAGATCTAGAGATATTTGAGTCTTTTTTGAATTTAATTGACCACTTGGTCGGTAAATATTGAATATATGATCTACACTATCTAAGAAAGTTGTAGCCAATTAGTTTTTAGACTAACTAAAGGAGATAAGGAATAAATGCCTAAATTTATAATCTCATATGTAAAGTATGTTGATTACGTCTCAACCAAGTTTGGAAGAGTTGTAATGTATCTAATCTTTCTAATGATAGGTGCGTTACTTTTGGGTGCTATAACACGGAATATTTTTAACGTACCGTTATCATGGACGGTTGAATTAGCACAATTTACCATGGCCGCTTATTACATCCTTGGTGGCCCGTATTCCATGCAAATGGATGATCATGTCAGGATGGATTTAATCTACGACCGTTACTCCGATAAAACTAAAGCCAAGATAGATATTTTCACCAGCATATTCTTATTAACTTATCTTGTGGTGTTACTGATTGGTTCTATCAATAGTGCGTCCTATGCCATCGAATATGGACAGAGAAAATTTTCAGAATGGAATCCTTCCATGATTCCAATCAAAGTCATTATGGTGATCGGTATATTTTTGATGGTTTTACAAACCATATCAATCGTTTTTAAAGATATTGCAAAAGCAAAAGGTATAGACCTTCTTGGTGATAATAAAAAAAGTGATGAAGAGTTAGAAGGGATCAGTCAATGAGTTATGAAATGATAGGGCTCACTATGTTTGTGGGTATGTTGGCCATGATGCTTACAGGTCAACGTGTTTTTGGTGCTATTGGTTTTGTCTCAGCGGCAGCAGCACTACTACTTTGGGGTACAGGTGGCGTTGAAATGCCTTTTAGTGCGGCATTTAAGTTATTTAATTGGTATCCACTGCTTACATTGCCACTCTTTATTTATATGGGCTATATCCTTGCAGAGTCAGGCATTGCGGATGATCTTTATAAAATGTTTCATGTGTGGTTTGGTGGGTTAAGAGGTGGTCTCGCTATTGGAACAATAGCATTGATGGTTATTATTTCTGCCATGAACGGTCTCAGTGTTGCGGGGATGGCAATTGGTGCAACAATCGCTTTGCCAGAAATGTTACGGCGAGGCTATGACAAAAGAATGATCACAGGTGTCGTTCAGGCAGGTAGCTCGCTGGGTATTCTTGTTCCCCCAAGTGTTGTTCTTGTATTGTATGGAATGATAGCAAGACAGCCTGTAAGTAAGCTTTGGATGGCTGGTGCTATTCCTGGTTTAATGATGGCGGCGATGTTTATTCTCTATATCGTCATTCGATGCAAGATTAATCCTAGTCTTGCTCCAACGCTAAGTGAAGAAGAGCTTAATATCCCGATGAAGGAAAAGCTTAAATTACTTAAAGCGGGCATCATTCCCTTTTTGATATTTTTTTTCATGACAGGTTTATTCGTCATGGGAATTACCAGTTTGGTTGAAAGTTCTGCCGTTGGTGCTACAGCGGCAACTATTGCAGCATGGGCAAAGGGAAGTCTAAATAAGAAGGTGGTGGAGGAGACTATTCGTAAAACATTAGGAATTTCCGCCATGTTTATGTGGATAATACTTGCTGCGTTAAGTTTTGGTGCCGTGTTTGATGGTATTGGTGCTGTTAAAGCTATAGAGGCTTTATTTGTAAATGACTGGGGTCTTTCGCCGTGGGAAATATTGATTATGATGCAACTTTCTTACTTGATTATGGGTACATTTTTAGATGATACCGCTATGTTAGTTATCGTTGCACCTCTGTATGTACCTCTTGTTAAGGTCTTAGGGTTTGATTTAGTTTGGTACGGTGTTTTATATACCATAACCTGCCAGATTGCTTATATGACACCACCCTTCGGCTATAACCTCTTTTTAATGCGGGCAATGGCTCCCAAAGAAATCACATTAATTGATATTTATAAATCAATTATTCCATTCGTTTTAATTATGACTTTAGCGCTGATTATTATTATGGTTTTTCCACAAATCGCGCTCTGGTTACCTGAGTATATTTACTCTAAATAGTAAGGTTGATTAGTAAACTATTTCAATTGAGGTGGTTGCAACCTTTAAAGGTCTAATTATTTTATACCTAAATCTGGACTTCATTGTTTCAAATTAAAGGTGATGATTAGAAGTCAATGGCAAAACCAAGGAGAATGAAATGAAAGATGATAAAAAAAATCCACAAAAGAGTCATTTAGAACGACGAGGATTTATAAAAAAGACAGGTGCTGGAATAGCAGGAATACTTGCGGCAGGTACGGCGCCAATGGCTTATGCTGCTAGTAATCCGATCAAGTGGCGGTTGCAAACATATTCTGGTGCACCACTAGGTGCTCATGTTATTAAACCGCAAATAGAAGCCTTTAATAAAGCTGCACACGGTCAAATGGAAATTGAGCTTTATTATGCAGATCAACTTGTTCCTACCGATGAATTATTCCGTGCCATGCAAAGAGGCGTGATTGATGCCGTGCAAAGTGATGATGCCACAATGCAATCACCCGTAGACATCAATGTATTTGGTGGATACTTTCCATTTAATTCTCGATACAGTCTGGATATCCCTGTAATGTTTAAATACTACGGCCTAGATGAAATATGGAAAGAGGCTTATGGAGAGGTTAAAGGTGTTGAATGGCTAGGAGCTGGTGCATGGGATCCGCTTCATATTTTCACTAAGAAGCCGATAAGAAAATTAGCAGATATGAAAGGTATGCGTGTATTTGGTGTGCCTACTGCCGGTAAATTCTTAAAACGTTATGGATTAGTTCCTGTGACTCTTCCATGGGATGATATTGAAGTAGCACTACAAACAGGTGAGCTTGATGGAGTGGCTTGGTGTGGATTTACAGAAGCTTATGAGGTTGGCTGGGCTGATGCTTGTAACTATGCATTGTTAAATAATGTTACAGGTGCATGGTGTGGCTCATACTTTGCAAACTCCAAAAGCTGGGAGAAAGTTCCTCCTCATCTACAAGAACTGTTTAAGCTGTCGATGGATAGCTCACATTACTACCGTCAGGTTTGGTACTGGGGTGGAGAAGCTAAGTTGCGTGTTGAAGGTAAAAAACTTGAATTGACCACAATTCCTGCAGACGAATGGGATACTGTTGTTTCTGATGCCTCTGAATTCTGGGATGAAATGGGTAAAACCAGCAAGCGTGCAGCAAAAGTTGTACAGATCTTCAAAGACTATTCAGAAGTTATGGAAAAAGCGGGTGTACCATATCGTTATAGTTAATTAATATATACCCTCTGGTTTTTAGTTTTATCAAATATTTAAAGCTAAAAAACTAGGAGGGTATTTTTTTGTATTAAAAATTAGTTAAACCAGCCTTTTGAGCAATCGACTCCTTGGCTAAATGCTTCTTGAAATTTACTCATATCACTTTTTGGTTTATAGCGCGTTATATCTGATTCATTTAATATGACGGCATTGTAGTTTCCCATAGCAAGTTGGGCTGTACCTCGTGCAGTAATTTCAGGAAAATGCTGTACCGAAATATCTTTATTTAAAACGTCCGCAAGGAACTGACAAAAGTACGGATTTGAGGATAATCCCCCATCAATCGATATTTGATCACCGATTACAGTCTTTTGTTGTATTGCTTGAATGACTTCAGCTGCACGAAAAACTATCCCTTCAAGAACGGCTTGCATCATATCTTGTGAGCTTGTGTCTAGCGAAAGCCCTATCCATAAACCAGCGGCTTTTCTATCCCAGTGAGGGCAGGCAAGCCCAGATAGAGCTGGAACAAAAACTAATTTATTTCCGATAGCGCTATTTTTTTTAAATTGATTAATATCATCAAAAGACTTAAATAAGCCCAGTGATTTTGCCCAATTGATAGCAGCACCCGCATTGTATACGCCACCATCTAATGCAAATAGGCTTGATTGATTTTCTAACTGCCAAGCAGGTGTTGGTAATAAACCATCATCTGGTGATAAAACAGGTTCATTTCCTGTAATCGCGAAGGCAAAGGCTCCTGTTCCAAATGTAATTTTGAGATCACCAGCTTTTCGACAGCCGTGCCCAAAAAGCGATGCTTGCTGGTCGCAAATACTGGCGCGAATATGTATTGTTTTTCCATTTATAGTAAGTGACCCAAAATTTCCAGTGCTTGGAACAATTTTAGGAAGTGTTTCGATAGGCACGTTAAATAAATCACAGAGCTGTTGATCCCATTGCCCTGTTTTTAGATTCATCAATGATGTTCGTGATGCGGTTGTGATGTCGGTGATGCATTCTCCAGTCAGTCTGTCTAAGAAAAATGCATCTGTTGTGCCCAGTCTTAATTTTCCTTGTTTGTGGGCTGCTTTAGCTTCTGGTATGTTTTCCAATGCCCATGCAAGTTTTGATGCTGAGAAATAAGCATCTAAAGGTAATCCTGCTAACTTTAGTGTTAATTCTTCTAGCCCTTTTTCTTTGAGTAAATCAAGCGCATCCTGTGTGCGAGAATCTTGCCAAACAATAACAGGAGATAGTGCTTGTTTCGTTTCACTATGCCATGCAAGGCAACTCTCACCCTGATTATCAATGCCGATTGATTTTATTTTAGGATGATTAGAGACACTTTTATTGATGCAGGTAAGAATATTAGTGACTAGCTCTTCTGGGTCATGTTCCACCCAGTTAGTTTGCGGATAGATTTGTTTGTGTTCAATAACTTGGGTTATCTTTGATTTTCCAGATTCTTCAAGTATTAATGCTCTTGTACTGGTCGTACCTTGATCAATAGCGAGTACACTCATTCGTTTATCCTATCATTATCATTACTCGTTTAAGAATAGATTAATTTGTATAAAAATCAGATAAAATATCAATATGAAACCAAAAGAAAGACAACTAAAAATCGCCGATATTATTAGAAAAGAGGGGCAAGCCACTGTTGACCAGCTTGTGGACATATTTAAGTCATCTCCAGAAACTATTCGACGTGATTTAAGTGCTTTAGTATCAAGTGGCAAGGTGCAAAAAATACACGGTGGAGCTAAGTGCACTAATATACAGGGAGAAGGACGTTTTCAGCTGAGGCTACGCAAGAATGTTTCCGCTAAAAGAGTGATTGCAGAGAGAGCTGTTCGCTTAATTTCAGAGGGTGATACACTTTTTGTGAATGCAGGATCAACCACAGTGATCTTCGCTGAAGAATTAATGAAAATAGCAAATCTGACAGTTGTCACAAATTCAGTTGATATAGCAAAAATATTAGGTTCAAGTACAAATGGTACCAAAGTCTATTTATTAGGCGGTGAATATAGCCAAGATAATCATCAGACTGTGGGGGCTATGGTAATTGCACAGCTTCAACAATTTTATGCCCAGCATGTCATTCTTCCGATTGGTTATATTCATTCAACGGTGGGTGTAACTGATTTTAATGCAGCAGATGTTTCTGTCTCTCAGGCAATGTTGGCGCAATCTGAAAATAGTATTTTATTGGCTGATTCAAGTAAATTTGAGCAAATCGCACCCTTTGTTGTCGGAGGCTTGGATCAATTTGATCAATTTATCTGTGAAAAAGCACCTGAAGGAGAATTGAGTAAAGCTTTGGCTGATAATAATGTGGAAGTTTTAAGCTAAATTCCTTCGCTCAGGGAGCTACTTCTGAGTAGTTCCCTGAGCGGAGTCGAAGGGTACGGAGTTGTAGCACTGATATGCCAATACTTTTGTCATAATAATAGGTTAATCATCACCCCAAACTAATTCTCCACAGCTCCCCAAATCATAACCACCTAAACTTTCAGCCATCTGCTGACTAGGCAAAGATTTCAACTCACTAATAAACTCTTGAAATAAATGCCGAAACCAAATATTTCTTGGTAATGCTAAATCAAAAGATTCCCAACCTAAACTAATAAACCCTAAACCAAATTCATTTGCGATTGAGCGTGTGCCGGGTGCGATGTCAGCTAAGTCCATGGCGATTGCGGCGGCGGCTTCTCTTTCAGAATTAGCCTCCAATTCGCAATTTAATTGGTCGGTGGTTTTGTGATAGTGGCTTAGTACGTCTTGTAAAAATCGTTGTGCGCCTGCGCCTGTTTGGCGTTTTACCCAACGAAATTGTGAATCGAAGAATGCTTCTGGTTGTTCTGAAAACTTTAGAACAGGCGGGCTGATAATCAAACCTTGCTCGCGTTGGAAGGCGCGGATAAGCACCCATTTTTTATGTTGTGCGTGTTGTTGCAATAATGCGGGGTGGCGAAATTTGCTTTCTGCTTGTGGTCCCCAGTGGATGCCGCACACGTCAATGCGTTGGGATTGTAAAAGATTTAAACCTAAGCCTGTGCCTGTGGGCGAATAACTTATTAGTGCGCGCGAACCCATGTCAGATGCAAAGTTGTTGATCACGCGATAAAGCAATGGATCGTCACTGCCTGCGATGACTAATCTGTCATTGAGCAAACCGCTGTGGGATGAATCCAGCATCCAGCGGTCAATCAGTTCGCGTGGGAACATCCATTTACCAGTGACTTTTGTGGCAGGAATGTGTCCTTCATTGGCGAGCGAGTAGACTTTTTTCTCGTTTAATTGCAGGTATTCGGATACTTGTTTTACGCTTAGAAAGGGTGTGGAGAATGATAGATTTTCGGGTTTGCTCATGATGCCTTCTTTAGACTGGGTTTTAGCTTGGATGGTTTAGCATCAAAATCAATCTGTTCTGCGCCGTTATAAACGAGAAAGTGCTTACCTTTCGCGCGTGAGATTAAAATCACACCGATTTTTTGTGCAATTTCATAGCCCATTTGAGTTGCACCAGAGCGCGATAGCAAAACAGGGATGCCCATTTGTGCAACTTTAATCACCATCTCGGATGTCAGCCTGCCCGTCGTATAAAAGATTTTATCCTCGCCTTTAATATCGTGTAGCCACATATAACCTGCGAGAGCATCGACGGCATTGTGCCTGCCAACATCTTCTACAAAACGTAAGATTTCAGTGCCGTGGCAAAGCGCACAACCGTGAACCGCGCCCGCTTTTTTGTAGATTTCATTGTGTGCATTGAGGTTGCTTAATAAATCATAAATGAGTGATTGCTTGAGCGTAACTTTCGGGAGTTTAAGCTTGTCTAAACCATCCATCATATCGCCGTAAACCGTGCCTTGTCCGCAACCTGTGGTGACTGTTTTCTTGCTGAGTTTTTCATCCAGTTCAGCGATGGTTTTATGGGTGGTGATGGCGACAGATTCAGTTTCCCAATCGACTTGAATGGCTTTTATATCTTCCATTTTTTTAACGAGGCGTTGGTTGCGTAACCAGCCTAAAACTAATAATTCGGGTTGCGTGCCAAGGGTCATTAGGGTGACGATTTCGCGTTTATCTAAATAGAGTGTGAGCGCACGTTCGGCGGCGATATGCCCTGCGATAGTTTCCCCAAATTCATTTACACCGTTGACGGCGTATGATGCGTCGAGTCCTGCGTTGGTGAGTTGTGGGGTTTTGGGCATTATTCTTTCTTCATTAAGTTGCAGTTTTAGCTCCTTCTCCCTCGGGGAGAAGGTTGGGATGAGGGGGTGGTTGCCATTAATGAAAAGCTTAGCGCTTTTCCCCTCACCCTAGCCCTCTCCCTTCCTTATTAAGAGCAGAGAGGGGATTGATTGGTATGTTTATCAACCACCTGTAGCACTCATGTGACGCATAATAATGGGCTGTTCATTAAGATTAAAATCATGACCTTTAGGCTTGAGTTGCATCGCGCCAATGATGGCTTGTTTGAGTGCTTCATCATCGTTAATAGAAGCATCAGGATTAGCACGAACCACTTTGCGTAAATCTAGCGAATGCTCTTGCCCCAAACATAATAACAACATACCTTCAGCAGTTACGCGTACACGGTTACAGTCATCGCAAAAATTATGGCTGTGAGGCGAGATAAAGCCAATTCGAGATTCATCGTTATCAGCAAAACGATAATATTTAGCAGGTCCACCTGTTTGCTCGGTAGTAGCAGTTAAGTTGTAATGATTTTGTAAAAGTTCACGAAGATCATCGCTGGAATAATAGGTTTTAGCACGATCATGGTCGCCAATTTCACCCAGTGGCATTTCTTCGATAAAGCTAATATCCATATTGCGTACACGCACATATTCGACCAGATCAATAATTTCATCATCGTTATGACCATGCATAATCACGGCATTGAGTTTGATTTTTTTAAAGCCTACTCTTAGTGCAGCTTCGATGCCTGCCAGTGTTTTTTCTAGCTTGCCGATACGCGTGATTTTTTTGAAACGATCAGCGCGTAAGGTATCTAGGCTAACATTAATGCGTGTAACGCCAGCATCTTTAAGCGGTTGGGCATATTTCTCTAAAAGTGTGCCATTGGTAGTGACGGTTAAATCTTTTAGATTTTCTTCTGAGCCTAATGTTTTAAATACGCTGAGAATATTACGGCGTGTCAATGGCTCTCCACCTGTAAGGCGAATTTTATTTACCCCTAAATCAATGAATGCTTTACCGATGCGATTCATTTCTTCTAGCGTTAATAACTGCTCACGTGGCACGAATTTCATGTCTTCTGACATGCAATAAACACATCGTAAATCACAGCGATCCGTGACTGACAATCGAACGTAAGTGACTTCGCGACCGAAGCGGTCAATGAGTTGGGGTTTGTTTGCGCTAGTTTTTATCATATTTAATATTTTTTCAAAGGGATATCAGTATTTATAGTCCATGCCAAATAACATAGCAATAACTGTACCAGTTTAAAGTAATTTGTATGGTAGTAAGACTGTACCGAGGTTTTATAAACACTCACGGGTCTTTATATTAAGTTTAACTCGTATTATAGGTCTCTTTGTCTTCATGTTGGCAATAGTTAGCAATCAAAATGGTACAAAATGCACCGCTTATCAGAGCTCCGTTTTTTAAACGTCAAAATACAAAACCCTAAAAAAGTAGGGGGGTGGCAAGTTAATTGTCATTATTCTGTGATTTAACGCTGTTTTTATTATCAGATTTAATAAAGTTAGGTGAATTATCCAGAGTGGCATGCAATTTGCTCTTGCTAGAGTAATGACAAAAGAAACTCTCGCTCCCGAATATTTAAACTTTCCTCATAGTTTTCCTGTGTCCGTAATTATGGAAAGTAGACCTTCCCAGAATAAATGGGTGGATGAGGTCTGGGATGGTGTGGGTATCGTTTCTCAATCTGGCACCACAAGAGATGATGTGAAAGTCATTGCGCAAGGTGACGTAAAACAAGTCATCTACGGTGGCTTAAAAATTAATTTGCACCTCGATGAATGCGAAAGCTACTACCACAATTTGATGTCCCCCAAACCCAGCTGTTTTATTGTTGCGCGCGAAGAAGATGAAGATGGAGAAGAGACAGATATTCCAATCCCCTTTTTAGTCACCATGAGTTTTGATGAGGCGCATGCCTATCTTGAGGGTGATGACATTGTTTATGCGGTAGATATTCCACCAGAGCTATACAGTTGGGTGGAGGGATACATTGTCGAAAATTACAGTGCAGAGAAAAGAATAAAGCGAAAACGTAAAGAGTGGAAAAAGGGCGAATAGAAGAAGGGCGAATAAATGACAAGTCCCCTCCACCTAGCAGGGGGAGGGTTAGGGAGGGGGTAGAAAGTTAGAAGTGAGTATTAGTCTCAAATATTCTACCCTCTCCCCAGCCCTCTCCCTGCTAGGGCGAGGGAGCTTAAAGCATTAGTGAGAATGGAAATAATTGCATGACAATAAAAAAAGAAGGGTTCGTATCGCGTTGGTCACGGCGTAAACAAGAAGTTGTCAATGAAACGGCAGTTGAAGATTTGCCTGAAATTGTCGATGGCGAAGAAATTATTGTCGATGAGCCAGTCGATGAAGGAACACTCGCCGAGCAAAGACTAGAAAAGCTAAATGCTCTCACTGATGAGGATATGCCTGATATTGAAACCCTCAATGAAGATTCTGATTTTTCAGGTTTTATGTCAACGGGTGTTAGCGAAACACTTCGTAAAATGGCGTTACAAAAATTATTTCAAGGTAAGAGCTATAACATTCGCGATGGTTTGGATGAGTACGATGGTGATTACACCTCCTTTGAAAAGCTAGACCCGAGCATCATCACCTGCGACATGAAACATATTATCGAGGTGGAAGCAGAAAAAGCGCGCCTAGCAAAAGAAGAGCAGAAAAAGGAAGGACAGGAAAAAGAAGAGCTATTAAAAGCCGAAGAGGGCGAGCAAATCGCCGAGCGTGAAGATACTTTTGATGAAGTAGACAAAGATGATAAAGAAGATAAAGAATCAAAGGACAACGATGAGATTGAAACTATGGTAGCAGAAGCAGTAGATTTGGATGTTAATGATATTGAATACGATGAAATGGAACTGGATGATATTGAGAGCGAAGGTAAAGAAAGTAAAGGTGAAGACGTATGAGTTTTGCATCAGCCAGTAATATAGAAGCACGCGATATCGCCTACACTGCCAGTGAAAAATTAAAACCAGAAGCGACCTCGGTCGTTGAATACCAGTCACGCGGTCAAGTCGTGGTGATTGGTGATACGCAGGCATTAAAAAACTTAGGTGAATTGCCAAAAAACTTAAGCAAAGAAGTGCTGGAATATAAAGGGCAATCTCCAAAGTCAGATATTTCTATTGAGGGAGCCTTGGGTCAGTTTGTCGTGACAATCGCTGATCAAGAAATTAAAGCAGACTTGGTTTTAGATTTAACGCCAGAGCCTTTATTGTCAATGGGGCTAAAACCACCAGGGTATTTCACCGCAAATCCAAATGAGAATTTGCAGTCTCTAAAAGATGAGCTGGCAGAATTAGTGGGCACATTCGAGAAGCCAAAGTATTTTGATTATGATCCGTCAATTTGTGCACACGGTCGTTCAGGCAAGCCAGGTTGTACGCGCTGTATTGATGCTTGTCCTGCTGAGGCGATTACCTCATTAATTGACACGATAAAAGTTGATGCCTCGCGTTGTCAGGGTGGCGGTGTTTGCGCCACGGTTTGTCCGTCGGGCGCAATTACCTATGCCTACCCTAAGCCCAAAGATTTACTCACGCATGTTCGTACTTTAATTCTGACTTATTTGAAAGCAGGCTTGCCTAATGGTGCGTCAAAACCAGATTTAGTTTTTGTTAGTGAAGAAGAGCAAACACGCGCAGAGCATATTTTTCCGGCAGCATTGGTGATTGCGGTAGAAGAGGTAGCAAGTGTTGGTCCTGATATTTGGTTATCGGCTTTGGCATGGGGTGCGAAATCTGTTCGCATGTTTGATTTAGGTGATGCAGATGGTAGTGGCAATAATCGAATACCAAAATCATCGCGCGATGCCTTAGATTTACACTTGGACATGACGCAAAGTATTTTAACTGCGGCTGGTTATCCTGCCAGTGCTTTGCTGGTTGTTACTGATTCTAGTGAACTCATTACCAGCAAAACCATGCCAGAATTTGATTTGGCAACACATGCGCCGATTACAGGAAAACGCCAAGCCTTTTACATGGCGTTGGATCATCTTGTCGCTAAATCAGAAGATGCTAAAGCATCCACGCCATTACCAGAAGGTTCTATTTTTGGTGAAGTTTCTGTTGATAAAGAAAGTTGTACTTTATGTATGGCTTGCGTGAGTGCCTGCCCAGCGAATGCATTGCAAGACGGCAATGAAAAACCCATGCTCAGTTTGGTCGAAACCAATTGCTTGCAGTGTGGTGTGTGTGTGAATACCTGCCCTGAAAGTGCAATGACTTTGTCGCCTCGTATTTTGCTTGATTTTGAGGTGCGCAAAAAACCTCGTATGTTGAATGAGGAAGAACCGTTCTGCTGTATTTCCTGCGGAGAGCCCTTTGCGACTAAATCTGGAATCACCACAATCCTTACCAAGCTATCTGATCATTCGATGTTTGCAGATGATAGATCGAAGAATCGCTTGAAAATGTGCAGTGACTGTCGAGTGAGAGATATGATGGAGGATCCAGATGTTGATTTTTAGTTGTTTAATGAGCTCGAAGCTCGCTTTTAAAAACACAAAACGTCGAACCGAGCGTAGCGAGATAATGTCGGAGCAAAGCGACGACTACCCGCAGGGCGAGATTACAAATCGAGTAAAAAGAGGGGGGGGGGCAAATAAAAAAGGCTTAAAAACCTCCTTTTTGACCCTTTTTAATCATTGTTTTTCACGGTGGGACATTCTGTATCTCGCTAAATTGGGTAATTACGTCAAAACCCTTGGTCAAATCACTCCCTTATTGTCATTTTTTTATCCTGACGAGTGGCACGAGTGTTGCATTAAAGATAGTAACGATAGAAAAGGAAATCTATGCCGCTACAACAAACACAAGCCTCACGTCTCGAAGAGAACGTTATTGAAGATAATGTCATTCCGTTTGCACATGAATTGTCAGATGGGGTTGGTTCGATGAGTGAAAGTACCGATTCTAATCAAGAACAATCTAACTTAGAGCAACAGTACAGGGCATCGGCATACAGTATTTTAGCGGCGCTACTTCGTAAAGTGCCAACTGTTGAAGTGCTTGAGCACGTAGCAAACTTTTCTCAAGTTGGAGTTGATGAGGATGAGTTATTACTGTCCATGTCTACTTTAGGTCTGGCAGCAAAGTCGAGTGAGTTATCAGCAATCGACGATGAATACCATGACTTGTTTATTGGCTTAGGTCGCGGAGAGTTAGTTCCTTATGGTTCATGGTATCTCACAGGGTATTTGATGGAAAAGCCATTAAGTATTTTAAGAGATGATCTTGTCGCGTTAGGTTTTGAACGCGATGAAAATATCGTAGAGCCAGAAGATCACGTAGCGGCATTGTGCGAAGTTATGTCGCTATTAATAAGTGATGAAGAGGTCAGTGCAGAAACACAAACTATATTTTTTGAAAAACACATGAGTCCTTGGATGGATCGTTTTTATAGTGATCTATCAGAGGCAGAGTCGGCCGTATTTTATCGTGCAGTAGGACGATTTGGATCGGCATTTTTGAATTTAGAAAAACAATATTTATTGGTGTAACTAACGACGGATTGTTTTAGTTGGTTGCAATCACAAATACCGCAATGAAAGGAGATGGAAAAATGAAAGAACTGAAGAAATACGCTGAAGCAAAGCTAAGCAGACGAAAGTTTCTAAGTGGTGGCGCAATTTTAAGTGCTAGTGCCGTTGCGGTTGCAATCGCCCCAAGTACAGTAGCTGCGGCGACAAAAGTAGAGCCTACTAAAGTAACTAAGAAAGATGAAGGCTACCAACTCACACAACACATTGCTGATTACTACAAATCAGCCGCGTTATAAAAGGGAGTAGATTGATATGAAATTAACCAAGACTTCTAATAAGGTTATTGATAGTTCCCTTATTGATAAGAAAGGCAGTGCACAAAAAGCGGCTGGCGAAGCATTAACGCGTCGTCAGTTTTTACGCAACTCAACCTTGATGGCAGGTGGTGCAGCACTCGGCACAACATTAGCACCCGGAATGATGAAAAAAGCCGAAGCGGCAGGTAGCGCTACAGGCGATATCAAGCGTGTTAAAACAATATGTACGCATTGTTCAGTAGGTTGTGGCGTTATCGCCGAAGTTCAAAACGGTGTGTGGACTGGGCAAGAGCCAGCGCTAGATCATCCGTTTAATAAAGGTGCGCATTGTGCTAAAGGCGCGGCGATTCGTGAGCATGGTCACGGTGAACGTCGTCTAAAACATCCAACTAAATTGGTTGATGGTAAATGGAAGAAAGTTTCATGGGATCAAGCGATCAATGAAATCGGCGACAAATTACTCAGCATTCGCAAAGAATCAGGGCCTGATTCGGTTTACTGGCTAGGTTCTGCAAAACACAGTAATGAGCAAGCATATTTATTCCGCAAAATGGCGGGTATGTGGGGTACAAATAACGTAGATCATCAGGCGCGTATTTGTCACTCAACCACGGTTGCAGGTGTGGCAAACACTTGGGGTTATGGTGCGATGACCAACTCCTACAACGATATTCATAATTCTAAAGCAATATTGCTGATTGGTTCAAACCCAGCAGAAGCGCATCCTGTTTCGTTACTTCATATTATGAAAGCGAAGGAAGAAAACAATGCACCAATTATTGTAATTGATCCTCGCTTCACACGAACAGCGGCACATGCAGATCACTTCTTACAGATTCGCCCAGGTACAGACGTTCCAATTATTTGGGGTATGATGTGGCATATATTTAAAAATGGCTGGGAAGACAAGTCATTTATAAAGCAGCGTGTTTATGGCATGGAAGAAGTCATGAAAGAAGTTGCTAAATGGGATCCGGCTGAAGTTGAGCGCGTAACAGGGGTTCCAGAGCACAAAGTTAAAGCGGCAACACAAGCAATGGCTAAAAATC
>JALSLX010000070.1 GCA_026988095.1 Thiotrichaceae bacterium | reverse complement strand
CGAGATATTTGGGTAAATATGCCTCACATTGCCAATGATGACTATGTTAAAAACTATGCAAAAATGGTTTATGAGAATCTTGATGATTCCATCAATGTTTATATTGAATACTCAAATGAAGTTTGGAATAACGGTTTCGCCGGTCACGCCTATGCCATATCTGAAGGACTAAAACGTGGATTAGATACAGTACCCGATGAGTTTATTGGTAGCGTAAACCGTGATGGAAGCTATTTCGCCAGACTTCGTTTTTATAGTCAACGAGCAGTAAAAATATTCGATTTATGGGAAACAGAGTTTGGATCAAGCACTTCGCGTTTAACTCGCGTATTAGGTTCATTCATTGGCGATAAAGTACTAACAGAGCAAATGTTGAAATTCGTAGGTTCAAGTAAAGTAGATGCTGTTGCAATAGCGCCCTATTTCTTCGGTTGCCCTTATGACGATATTTGTATTGATGCGCCAAAAACTTTATTAACGGCTACAACGGTAGATGATATTTTTGATGTCTTAGATCAATCAGGTATTGTAGATGTTAAATCCATTGAAGGAACCATTGATGCTGTAAAAAACCAGTTATCAATCACCAAGCAACACAATGTTAATTTAGTGAGTTACGAAGGTGGACAACATCTTGTAACGGGAGTCTTAGGAAATAAAGCAACATACAGTGATCAAATACGTTTGAGAAAGTTGTTTAACGAGGCTAATCGTGACCCTCGTATGAAAGATCGTTATGTCACCTTCTTGAATGCATGGAAAGATTTATCCGATGAAGGAACAACCCTGTTCACCTTATACACCTTACCCCAATCATATTATCGCTACGGTAACTTTGGTATCAAAGAGCATCTTAATAAACTCCGTGATGAATCACCAAAATTTGACGGTGTTATGAGTTTTCAAGAAAGTGTGGGGAATTGTTGGTGGGATGAATCAGGCTGTATGCCTTAATTAGTTTTTATAAAAATCATAAACACGTCCTGAGGGCGTGGGTGGGTAGGTCGGTAGGCTATAGCCTGACGAATGTGAAAGTTTATAATATATGGATTCCAGAAAAACGGTCATTCTCGCGTAGGCGGGAATCCATCTATCAGAATGGCACTTTGTACAACCATGGATACCTGCCTTCGCAGGTATGACGTTATTTGTATGCAAAGTGATGTAAGTTATTAAGAATAAACACCCTTCTAGGGTGAGATCAGAACCACTTTCTAAGAACGTGGATATTTACTACTTTATAGTGCCTAGATTACATAAGCAGATATTGAAATATAGTGGCTGACAGAACCACCAATAACAAACAAATGCCAAATACCATGTGCGTGTTTTATTTTTTCATCTAATACAAAAAAGATTACGCCAACGGTATATAGCAAACCTCCTAGCCCTAGCAGATACACACCATTACTCGCTAGGTTTTCAGCCAAGGGTTTAAGTGGGATAATTACCAACCAGCCCATAATCAAATAAATTACTAACTGAATAATTCGCTTATCTTCTTTATTAGGGTCTTTAGGAATCAAATCTAGAATTATTCCTATTAATGCTAGCCCCCAAACCACACCTAAAATTGACCAACCCCATGCTCCACGAAGAGTGACCAACATATAAGGCGTATACGTACCTGCAATTAAAAGATAGATCGATAGGTGATCAAACTTTTGAAAAAGCTTTTTAAATCGCCCGCCGTGACCATGATAAAGCGCTGACAATACATATAAGAGAACTAGTGTAAATCCATAGATACTGGTACTTATAATTTTCCATGGGTCACCTGTTTGGGAGGCCATCATAATTAGAACGATAATCCCAGGCAATGTAATAAATGCCCCTAAAAGGTGAGTGACAGTGTTGAGTTTTTCGCCATACTGCATAAGTTTATAATCCAATTACTTGTCAAAACAATAGACTAAATATTATTTACTTGTCAGTTTTTTTTCTGATAAAAGGATCAGTTTATTGATCTAAGTGGTCTATATTTTAGCTTGACTAAAAGCCCCAATCCTAATATTATTTTTTATAGTAATATTAGTTTTTACTTATGTTCTCAGTGTGTTTACCCCCCCCCAAAGCACAGTGCAATGCATATAAATGCATTAATAATGAGAAGAGCAAAGTAGTCCAGAACCTACCAAAGGAATATATTTATGCTACTTCGAAGCTTGATTTTATCAGTTATTGCCCTCTCTCTTACTGCTTGTAATATGAGCGGTTCAGGACAAAAAGGACCTTTCTTAGAAGGATCAGCCATTACTTTAGCAAAACTCGATGCTCAAGCTACTCCTCTTTCTACAAGTATCATTGAATCACGAACATCGGGAACACAAGGTCGCTTTTCGATTAGTAAAATCAACTGGGAGGGTTGGGCTCTAGCTAGCGTAAATGGCCAGTACTTTAATGAATTCACTAATTCTACTAGTTCTGGTTCTATCTACCTAGAGGCAATTACTAAAAAAGATCTTACTTTTGATAAAGTTAATATTCATCTTTTTTCTCATATTGCAGCAGCTCGAATTAAGGAAAAAGTAGCATCAGGTGATAGTGTCTATGTTGCATGGAAAACTACACAAGCAGAGATAAAGGAAGTTTTCGGGTTAAGTAAAATAGGTTTTGGCTTACATTCTGGTGTTGAGCAATTAAGCCTGACAAAAGGAACTGGTAACTTTAGACAAGATAATGCAAACCTACTCTTGTTTACAGGTGCTTTTCTCGCAAATAATGGTGACGCTAATACATTGCAATCATTAGCTGAAGATTTTGCAGATGATGGGGAGTTTAACAGCATCGCTAAAAGCTTTTTTGATGCTGTTGCACTAAAAGGCGCAACTGATGGTTTACTAACGACTTTATCTCAAAA
>JALSLX010000069.1 GCA_026988095.1 Thiotrichaceae bacterium | reverse complement strand
TGCCAATATCCTTCACAAAAAGAGTCTTAGTGAGTTGCTTTTGAAGGTCTTTGATAAGACTAAACCTGATAAATCAACAAGATACGACGGGCAGTATGCTTTTGGTTTTTAACCGGACACTAGTGAAATACTTTAAAGAAATTGCGCCTGATAATATCTGGAATAAAACTATAATAGTGTCGGGGATACTGAGAAATAAAAAAGGAAAGCGTACACTTTATATTAGCCACCCAAGCCAATTAGAATTGGTTGATGACAATAAAGAAAGAGAACAAAAGCAGATTCAAAAGAATCAAGTGCTTAAAAGATCTGCAAAAATTAAATGGAGTTTACAAAAATGAATATTAAAAATATTTCAGTAGGATCATTGATCGTATTAGCCATTACGTTGGCAGGCTGTTCAGCAAACCCAGTTACAGGAAAAAAAGATTTTACTCTGATCTCTAAAGATGAAGAAACTGCTATGGGCGCACAAGGACATCGTGATATTTTAAAAACGATGAAACGCTATAATAATGCGAGCTTGCAAGCTTACGTTAATGGAATAGGTCAAGCATTAGCAAGAAAGAGCCATCGCAGCGGGATTCGTTATACATTCACGGTACTTGATGACCCTAGTGTCAATGCTTTTGCACTACCTGGTGGGTATATTTACATTACCACAGGGTTAATGGCATACCTTAATTCAGAAGGCGAACTCGCTGGCGTGCTTGGGCATGAGATTGGTCATGTAACGGCACGCCACGGCGTAAAGCAACAAAGTGCGAGCATCGCAAGTGCAATTCTTCTTGATATTCTGGCAAAAAAAACCAGTGCAGGCAACGCAAGATCACTAAATCAATTCGGCACGGCATTGATACGAGGCTATGGTCGTGATCATGAATTACAGGCAGATCAATTAGGTGCAGAATATTTAGCGCGTGTAGGCTATCAACCACAAAGCATGATTGATGTTGTGAGAGTACTTAAAGCACAAGAAGAATTTGACAAGCTTCAAGCGCGACAAGAAGGACGTAAGCCACGCGCATATCATGGTGTGTTTTCTACACATCCCAGTAACGACAAACGATTACAGCAAGTCATTGGCGCGGCAAAGCGCTTCAAATCTGCAGGCACACGCTCGACAAATCATGATGGCTATTTAAAGCACATCAATGGCATGAAATATAGAATTGATAAGCGACACAACGGGCGTATTGTAGTTGGTCGTGCAACAACCCGCGGTTTGACCTATGCTAAGTTAGCACGCCGCAGTAAAGTGGGTGAACAACGCTTACGTCTTCTTAATGGGATGTTCCCGAAAGGGCAACCTGTTCATGGTCGTTTGGTTAAAATAATTAATTAGTATTCTCTTATTTTTAAGAGAAAGTTTTAAGAGAAATATTTAAAAGGAAATATAAAATGTCTAAAGAGACACTCATAAAAGAAGCACTCGAATACCACGAATTTCCAAAACCAGGAAAAATTGGCATACAAATAACCAAGCCAACAGAAACACAGCATGATTTATCATTGGCTTACACGCCTGGCGTTGCTGTGCCCTGTCTGGAAATCGAAAAAGATGCTGAAAATGCTTATAAGTACACAGCCAAGGGTAATTTGGTAGCGGTGATTACTGATGGCTCAGCCGTACTTGGTTTGGGCAATATCGGAGCACTAGCAGGTAAGCCAGTTATGGAAGGTAAGGGCGTATTATTTAAGCGCTTTGCTGATGTTGATGTTTTTGATATCGAAGTGAATGCCGATTCGCCAGAAGATTTTATTAAAACCGTTGAGAATATAGCGCCAACCTTTGGTGGGATCAACCTAGAAGACATCAAAGCTCCAGAGTGTTTTGAGATAGAACGTATCTTAGAAGAAAAGCTAGATATTCCTGTTTTTCATGATGATCAACATGGTACAGCGATTATCATCGCCGCAGGTTTACTCAATGCCTTAGAGCTAAAAGGCGCAAAACTTGAAGATGCTAAAATCGTATGTTTAGGTGCAGGCGCGGCAGGTATTGCCTCTATGCAGGTGCTTACCTCATTAGGCGCAAAGAAGGAAAACCTCTTTATGCTAGATCGTGGTGGAGTCATTCATACGGGACGCGACGATTTAAATAAATACAAGCAAGAATGGGCGGTAGATACAGATCGTCGTACTTTATTAGATGCGTGTACGGATGCAGACGTATTTATCGGCTTATCAGGCCCTAATCTATTAACAGTCGAAGCACTCAAAGCAATGGCTGATAACCCAATTGTATTTGCATTATCAAACCCAGACCCAGAGATTGACCCTGCTGTTGCGCGCGAAGCGCGTCCTGATATTGTGATGGCGACAGGTCGTAGTGATTACCCTAATCAAGTTAATAATGTTTTAGGCTTTCCATTCATCTTCCGTGGCGCACTAGATGTTCGTGCAACCCACATCAATACAGAAATGAAAATGGCGGCAGTTAAAGCATTAGCGCAACTTGCAAAAGAGCCTGTGCCACAAGAAGTTTTGGATGCTTACGGTAAAGAGTCAATGGAATTTGGCCCTGAGTACATCATCCCAACACCGCTTGACCCTCGTTTGCCAGAAAGAATCCCACAGGCAATCGCCCAAGCAGCAATTGACTCGGGTGTAGCTCGAATAAAGCCTTAAAAAGAGCCTTTTTATATAACCACCCCCCCTATTTTTCGATGATTTGTATTTTGACTGAGAGCATTCGTTGCTTCAACCAGCATCGACACTTCTTTCGGAAGGTGTAACGATATACTTTTAGTGAGCTTATCGTTTTGCTTTTTAAAACGACTAACTCAATTATTAGAGCTTGCCGTTTAACGCCTACGGCGTACAAAAAAACAAAAAACAGAGGGGGTGGACTATCAAATAACCCATTTTTAATGATTTTTTGCATTAATTCTCATGCAAAGATCATGTTCGCGCGATAAACTTCCCGCAATGTTTAATATTGCACTCTACGAACCCGAAATCCCTCCCAATACAGGCAATATTATGCGCTTGTGCGCTAATACGGGCTGTCCTCTTCACTTAATCCATCCATTAGGCTTTGACCTTGATGAGAAAAAGCTACGTCGAGCAGGTATGGATTATCGTGACGTAGCAACGATTCAAGAGCATGAAAATTTTGCAGCGTTTCTTCAAGCAATGGCTGATGCTGATATTTATGCGCTTACTACAAAAGGTCAAACTGGTTATAGTGATGCGCAATTTAAAGTGGGTGATGTTTTATTGTTTGGGCCAGAAACTCGAGGCTTGCCAGAGGATGTGCTTGCAACACTTGCTGAGCATCAAAAACTGCGTTTGCCGATGTTGGCAGATAGCCGTAGCTTAAATTTATCAAATACAGTTGCTATAGTAGCGTATGAAGCCTTGCGTCAACAAGGTTTTGAAGGTTTAGCATAATGCGATATATCCGAGGCTTACCATCACTTAAGCAAAGCGATAAAGGCTGTGTCGCGAGTATTGGGAATTTTGATGGTCTGCATCTTGGGCATCGTAAAATTATTAATAACCTGAAAATACAGTCAGATGCTTTGAAGCTTCCATTAACCATCATTAGTTTTGAGCCTTTGCCCTCTGAATTTTTCATGCCTGAACCACCTGCACGGATTTATCCTCAGCGCGATAAGGTTCGCTTGTTAAAACAATTGGGCGTGGATAATTACCTTTGTCTAAAGTTTGATGCCGAATTTGCGAATCAATCCCCTGAAGATTTTGTAAATCATATTTTGAACGAGAGTTTAAATGTAAAGTATTTTGCAGTAGGTGATGATTTTAAGTTTGGTCATCAGCGTAAAGGCGATTTTAAATTACTTAAAACAATGGGTGATGTAAGCGGAATGCAGGTGGTTGATACCCCGACTTATGATTATGCCGGTGAGCGTATCAGTAGTACACGTATTCGCAAATGTTTAGAAACGGGCAATATAAAGGGCGCTAATGAATTGCTGGGAGAATGTTACCAACTTTCTGGCAGAGTACGCCATGGCGATAAGCGTGGTAGAACGATTGGTTTCCCCACGCTCAATATGAAAGTGTTAGATCATATTGCGCCAGCACGTGGAGTTTATGCTGTACGAGTACGGGGTTTATCAAAAGAGCCATTAAATGGCGTCGCTAACCTAGGTGCGCGTCCAACCGTTGCGGGTATAGAGAATCGCTTGGAAACACACCTATTTGATTTTGACGGTGATGTTTATGGAAAATATATTTGTGTGGAGCTAGTAGTGTTTTTACGCGCGGAGAAAAAATTTGATGATTTTGGTGAGTTAAAAACCCAAATTGTGCAGGATGCTGAGCAGGCAAGGTCATTACTTGCTTAGAGTTTTATGAGAGACAAAAAAATACCTGCAGTGAGCAGGTATTTTAAAACTATTAATATATTCTCTTGTGAGATCTAGTTCCAAAGAATCTCAACTTTACGACGTCCCCATTGAAATGCTTTGCGTTTATCCATACCCATGTAGATATCGATTTTTTTCTTCCAACGCTTGTTCATTTTATCAAGAACAGCATACTCACCATCAAGACCTTTGATGCGAACCTTCTGCCCATGTTTTAAGCCATAAACATATAAAAGATCACGAGAAACAGCAATTGACTTCATGCCAGGGTAAAGGCGATCTCCCCATGCTGCAATATTTGGAGTGCTATCTGTTTGGTCAACGTGTGATGTATATGCCGTTGCCGTAACGTGTAAGCGTTTTGAGAAGGTCTTGCTTTTATTTGATGCAGAAGCGTTAGGTGAGAAAGAGGCTTTTAATATTGCGGGTTGTCTATTCGCAAAATTACGAGCGGGTTTTTCTTTAATTAATGCTTCATATACGGCTTCAAGCTGTGATAGTTGTGCTTTGTTTGCGGTATTGTTTTTTGATAAAGCATTGCCGCTAGGAGTAGCATTTGCAGTTGTAGCGGCTAACACAAGCGCTAATACGCTAATAAACCCTTTCATTGTTTTAACTAACATTGTCGTTCCTTGATCTTGTGAGACTCTATAATTTTGTAAAATACAGGGGGGTGAGTCAGTAATGCGGCGCATATTAGCAAATCATGATTTACTAATAAAGGCTTATTTGCATTTAATTTGGTTAACTGTTGACCGCACATATCTTGAAAAGTTTAATTGTTTCATCTATTGATTATTTTAATGTGAAAAATATGCTTAGATATTGGCGTCTGTAGGTGTTGCAACAATGCTTTCTAGTTGGTAACAAGCCCCCCTTTATGAGAGAATACTTTTATTACAGGCATGGATAAAAAAATATTATGCATATAAAGCACGGATCGCTACTTTCAATTGTTTTTCAGATTTCAATCATCGGGTTTATAGCGCTATTTACGCTCAGTGGCTGTGGGACAGATGAGGATAATAAGAGTTTGACGATGAAACCGGCCGAAGAAGATAAAACCATCGTCATATCGGCTAATGGTGTTGGTCCAATCAATGCATCAACATCGTTCAATATGCATCAGATGACACTGGCTTTTAGTGACTATAATGTGGTGGAGGAGCTTAATTATCAGTCAGGAGCGCCTTACCCTATTATTCGCATATCTGAAGGCGTAAAAACTATAATGACTATTATTCCTGATAGTTCTCAGAAGAATATATTTTCTATCATCGTAGAAGATAACCTCATAATCAATAGCCTTGGACATCGTCTGGGTACAAGTTATAGCGAAGTTTACACATATGGACAAGATGAAGAATGCCAAGCTGGTGCTGATGATATGTCGGGTAAAGTGATTTGTTACGCACCTAAAACACCTAATATTTTGTATGTATTTAATGGCTTTTCAGCGGGTGAAACAGGTGTTGTACCAACGGCAGATGTTCTTCAGAGTTGGGGGCTAGAGTCAATAATCTGGCGGCCGAAAAACTAAAATAAATAGACACGAAATAAATAACGAGAAAGAAAAATGACAGTAGAAAAAACTTTGCTTGATAGAAGTGGTTCAAAATGCGAACTTTGCACATCAACAAGTAACTTAATAGTTTACAATATTCCACCAAATAGCGACGAAAGTGCTGAGCAAAGTATCTTGCTTTGCGATACGTGTTTAGGGCAAATTAACAATCCAGAATCAGCAGATGAAAACCATTGGCGCTGTTTAAACGATAGTATGTGGACGCCTGTGCCTGCTGTTCAAGTTATGGCTTTTCGTCAACTTAACACATTGAAATCAGAAGGCTGGGCGCAAGATTTACTCGAAATACTCTACCTAGAAGATGATGTAAAAGCATGGGCAGAATCTGGCATGGCTGATGATGAGGATGACTCAGAAGAAGCAACCCTTGATAGTAATGGAGCGACATTAAACGCGGGTGATACTGTTACGCTAATAAAAGACTTAGTTGTGAAAGGTGCTAATTTCACCGCAAAACGCGGTACAGTCGTTAAAAATATCTCGCTAACATCTAACCCTAAGCATATAGAAGGGCGAGTAAATGGTACGCGTATTGTGTTGGTAAGTGCTTTTCTTAAAAAGGCTTAGTTTTACTTTTTTACTTTTTTCTTTGGTGCAAACTTAGGGGCAAGCTTTATTACTTGCTCCTGATTCATTGTAAACCAAAGAATGATAGGCGTGATGGCTGGTAATATTAGATAGCCTAGCTGGTAGCCTAGAGCAATGAGCTCTCGTGTAAAGGCCGTTGTCCCCATAGCTTCTCCAATACCTTCTCCTAGTTTAAAAACTAGTGTTAACATTGTATCGAATGTTACACCCCATATAATCACGATGAATATTATGACTAAGCCAAGATAAAGATCTTGGAATTTATCTTTCCATAATTTGGGTGTAGCTAAAACCATTGCTGGGAAAAGTGCTAGTCCATAAGCATATTTCATAACATCAACGACAAAAGCCAAGGAGTCAGTATTAGTAGCACTTTTTGCAAATTTTGTAACAACATGGATGACATTGCCATGTTGCTCAACATCAATAACAGCATTGCTTGCAACTAATAAGAGAACAGATTTAGATAGAAGTGTGACAAGATAGATAATGGCTGGCATCATATAATACCAGAGCACAAATGCGGCTGGTAAAAAGATAAGTATTCTTAATAGAAAGCCTTTGACTGATAATGTTTTTTTTGAAGACATAGTCGCAATTATGTTTGAGGGATTAGAGTCTGCTCATCTTCATCATTGTCCTCATCCTCAGGCAACATACGAACCCAGATAATAAAGACAATGAGGGCATCAAGAATAATAAGCGCTTGCCATAGATATAGGTGAGCCCATTCGAACCATTCTTTATTCCATTGTAGAAGGTAGAATAAACTAATTATTCGAACAATATTGAGTGCTTGGATGGCAATAAAGCCCCAAAATAAGCCGTAAAATTTACTTTTCCAAGAAGCAGGAAAAGCAACAATTGCGGCGGTAAGGCAAATCATAGCCTCAACACCGTTACAGCCTGGCTGTATCGAGACAGCAATACGAGAGACAGAGTCTTGTAATACGATACCGTGTGCAATAACAGTAGGATCAAAAATTTGTACAACAAAAGCACTAACAGAAGCAATTAGACCAGTAAAAGGAATGATGACATATTCTCGAACAGGGCCAACAAGCTCTAAAGTAAATAGAACAACCAATACAATTATAAACCAAGAAATACGCATACTTTTCCTAAACTAAAAACCTTTGAGTAATCCTATCATATTTATTGATGAAATCTTAATCAGGTTTAGCAAACAAGATAACAATAACTAAGCCTAAGACATAGTTATCTTAACTTAGTAAATCAAACTGACGAGCAGTAATTCGTTCAAAGGAAGTATCTAAAAAATGTAAGATTCCATCTGCCACAGGTGCTAATTGCTTATCCACGTAATGTTGGTAGTTTGCAGTTGTTGTAAGGTTTTCTATCGGTTCTGGCCCATTAAGTGTTATTACATATTGAATCTTTCTACCCGGATTGTTCATCTTTCTGGCGGCCTTCACTTGGGGGGGCTGGGTACTGGTGTAGCTTTCTAGCGGGCGACGAAGACGTTTTGTGTAGATGAGTTTGTCATCTTTTTCACCATTTAACAGCGCGTCGTTGGTATCTTTTATAAATTGTTCATAGGGTAGGTTATTAAATATTTTGTGATAAAGGGTTTTCTGAAATTCTCGTGCCAATGGTGTCCAGTCAGTTCGCACTGTTTCTAGCCCTTTAAAGATCATTTTGTTTTTGCCGTTATTGTTAATCATGCCTGCATAGCGCTTTTTACTGCCTTTTTCTGCACCTCTGATTGTAGGCATTAAAAAGCGTAAATAGTGAGTTTCGAACTCGATTTCTAGATTCGATTCAATTTGAAACTCATCACATAAATATTTAGACCACCAATGATTTAAATGATTCTGCAGTTGTTTCCCGATAGTTTGGCAGTTTGCTTCAGTTTGGTTTTCACCTAATAAAACAAAGACAGAATCAGTATCGCCATAGATGACGGGATAGCCTTGCTCTTCAATAATTGTTTTAGTGGTTTGTATAATTTGATGCCCGCGTTTAGTAATACTACTCGCAAGTTGCGGGTTGAAAAAGCGGCAGCCAGAAGATCCCAACACGCCGTAGAATGAATTCATAATGATTTTAATGGCTTGTGACAGCGGTTGGTTGTGTTCTATTTTTGCCTCGTCACGGTCGTGCCAAAGTTGGCTAACAATATTGGGGAGAATATGCTTATCACGTGAGAATTCAGCGCCTAAAAAGCCAGGGATGCTATCGTTTAAATCTGTGTGAACAGCAAGCCCAAGCGGATCAATTTTAAAGGTACGAATAATACTGGGATACAGGCTTTTAAAATCTAGCACCAGCACATTGTCATAAAGACCTGGTTGCGAATCCATCACGTAACCACCGGGGCTGGCAGTTTTGTTCTGTTGGCTGCCGACATCGGGTGCTACAAAGCCTTTACGGTGTAAGTGCGGTAAATATAAATTATCAAAAGCTGCGGCAGAGCCACCTTGTCTATCAATGGCTAAGCCCGTCATTTTAGCGCGCTGAATCGAGAAGTTCATCATATCGGTCTTGGCAAAAATATCTGCAACCAAACGACAATCTTCTAAATTGTATTCTGCTAAGGCTAGTGGATCTTCTTTGTATTGTCGGCGGATTTCTTCTAGTTTGCTTAAAGCCTGATTTTGGTTGGAGTCAGTACTAATTAACTTCTTTCGCCCAAGTAACTCTTTAGCAACGTGATCTAATGCAAAACTTTCAAACGACCAAAATGCACCACGTAAACTGGTTATGCCATCTAAAACCACACGACCTGGTATGCGCGAGATGTGCATATGTCCACTTTGCTGTGGTGCGAGGATTACCGCATTCTGTTGGTACTTTTTATTTTGATCAAGGCTATTATTGCCACGCCCTAGATCGAAAGGAATCCCTAATTGCTTGCATTTCCACTGTAAGAAATCGAGATCGAATGCCACTACGTTCCAACCAATTAGAACATCAGGGTCATTCTCCTTAATCCAGCCAAAAAATTGCTGTAAAGCCTCCTTTTCACTGTTGCACCAGCTTATTTTTTTGTTTAAAGCGTTGTTTTCATCATGATTTATTAACCACCCCCCCCCTTTTTCGCTGTTTTGTGTTTTTTGTAGAGCATTTTTTACGAAAAAAACCTGCTCATAATCAGCAGTAGTGACCGCAATTGAATATAATTTTCCTCGTAAGTCCTCTGTTTCAATATCTAGAGATGCCCAACGAAGTTTTGGTGAATACTCAGTCGGTTTTATGATGGGGTTTTTAAATTCTAGATAGCCATTTCTTTGGATTGGCTCTCCCGTGATTTCAAGAGATGCCGTGATAAAGCGTTCCATCAAATAACGCTCGGTGGGTTTAATTTCTGACTCAAATAATTGCGTTTTGTCGTAACTCAAATGTTCACGGAGCTGGTTAAGGTCACGTTGCTGGTTAAAATAGAGCGCATCAACATCATCATGTTGCAATGTTTTGAGCTTTACAGGCTTTCGTTCAATATTTTTTGCGAGCTTGAGTTTATTATCACGGCGGATAAAGCAAACAGGCTTTTGGTTTTCAATAATTATTTGTACAGGGCCTGTTTTAGCACTTACCCAAAACGTTAAGGAACTTCCTGTCGGTGTATCCCTCCAACTACGGGTTAGCAAAAAGCCAGCTACTTTAAAATTACTACGCATCTGCACAGTTTTGCACAATTCAAAGTAAAAATCTTGCTACACTCTTTAACCCTAATCCCCAGATAGAAACACGGTGATAGCATAAGCCTTTGATTCCATAGAGCATCCCAAAAATATCCGATTAACCTACGGGTGAAACGGATATTTTTTGAATATACTATGAAACCAAAGTATTACACTCTCATTCGCGTTTCTATCTGGGGATTAGGGTTTAACTATAAATTTAACGACAAAAAGTAAATAAAATAGAAGGAATACTTCATGAAAATTAAAAAATTATTAATCAGTGGATTGCTTGTTACAGCCGTATCTGCAACAACCATGGGTCAGGCTGAAGGTTTCTTTAGTAAATTATTTGGTGGTAATAGTAGTGGGGTAGATTTTAAAACAATGCTTTCACACGTGCCCGCAGACACCCCCTATATGTTTACTATATCAAAGCCCATCCCAAGTAAAGTGATGGATTTTCATATAAAACGCGGTCAGGAAATGTTTTCTGCAATCTCTAAGATGGAGAAAAAAACGACTTCTAATAAAGTTGAAGAAGATGGTTCTAGTGCATTTTTTAAAGCCATAGTCAGTGAACTAGGTGAAAAAATAGAAAATGGAAAGTTCGAAGAAACAGGGCTTTCACTTAAGGCAACTTCAATAGTTTATGGATATAAGCAAATGCCTGTGGTACGTATGAGCATTGCAGATAAAGACAAAGTCATGGAGCTTTTGAAACGAGCTGAAGATGAGTCTGGCTTCAAGATGAAAATTGATAAGTGTGGCAAGCTTGAGTGTTTTAAAAGCCAAAGTAAAAACAAAGGCCCTGATTTTACTTTGATACTTTTTAAGAATGAGCTGGTTGCATCTGTTTTTTCTAAAGAAAATGAAAAAGATATGATTAGCCATTTAACGGGAGAAGCTGACCCTAAAGAATCCTACTCTGTCGATAAATGGAATACCTTCCTAAAAGACAATAGTTACACAGGTTTTGGTGATGGCTTTGTGAATCTTAAAAAGCTTTATGATGACAATAGAGGGGATATTGCAACAGGCTTTTTCTCGGTTAATAAAAAGTCGAAACTGAAAATATCGGATGAGCAAAAAGAAGCTTGTACAGGTGTTGTTGATGATCATATCAATAATATTCCAGAAGTTATTTTTGGCACTAAAAAGCTAGAAGAAAAATACATGGACTACGAAATGGTGTTTAAAACATCAACAGGCGTAAGTGATGTTCTTCAAGGTCTTGCGAATAAAACCAATATATCTAAACGTTCTGCTGATCCAATTTTTGATATGGGCTTTAATCTAGATTTTAAAAAGACCAGCGCCGCCATGACAACGTATTCAAACTTTTTGATTGAGTCAGCTGAGAAAAATAAGTGTGAAGCAATCAAGCCAAAAGATATTCGTAAAAGCATGGGTGGAATGATGTTGGTGATGAATATGGGTTTGTCACAGTTTAAATCACTGTATTTATCAATTGATGATATTAAGATAAACAACAAAATGAAGCCTGAAAAAATCGATGCAATGCTCTCAATAGGCGCAGATGATCCAGCAGGTTTAATTGCTATGGCTAGTATGATGGTGCCACCACTGGGTCAATTAAAAATACCCGAAGATGGTACGCCTGTAAAACTACCTACGGGCGTAATCCCAAGCAGAGGAATGCCTCTGCCGCCACTATCAATCAGCCGTAGTAAAGATTCAATCAATATTATGATGGGTAACGACAAGCCAAACCTTGTTGATTATAAAAATGAAGTGCCTGAGTTAATGTCGTTTGCAATGGATGGAAAACGCTACTACGAAGTTATTATCAATGTGATGAAGTCCCTTCCTGTTACAAAAGGCAAAGATGAAACGGATGATGTGACAAAAATGATGGAAACAATGGGAAGTATGATGGGCAAGATCAAGCAGGAAATTACAGCTGATAAACGTGGTCTAGTTGTTAATTATCATGTGCAGTATTGATTTTTTAGAGTATTTATTTAGTACCTATTTAGATGCTCTTTAGAATCTTTCTGCAATGACACCTGCTGTTAGAGCCGCAAAAAAAGCGGGTATTCCATTTAACCTTCACGAATACCCGCATGACTCTCAATCTTCTTCTAGTTCATTAGGCTATGGGGAAGAGGCTTCTGCATTACTAGGCCTTTCAGCAGATCAGATTTTTAAGACACTTCTTGTAACAACAAATACCAATCAGTTTGCAGTAGCGATAATCCCTGTTAGCCACACACTCGTTTTAAAATCAGTCGCTAAAGCGTTGGGCGTTAAAAAGGTGGCTATGGCTAATCCATATGAAGCCGAGAAAGCCACGGGCTATGTATTGGGTGGAATCAGCCCATTAGGGCAAAAGAAGCGATTGCCTTTTGTGCTTGATGAATCAGCAAATAATTTTTCAACCATTTATGTAAGTGGTGGTCGTAGAGGTTTAGAGATAGAGCTTGCGCCGGCTGATTTGGCTCGTTTGTGTCAGGCGACAGTCATTAACTGCGTATAACATTCTATAGCCGTAAATTTACCCGTGTCTTTTATCGCTTGTTGTGAGTCGGGTTGGTGAATTGCTAATAAATGCTTTACGCCGTACGTGTCAGCGGTATTGAGTACCGCTAAATTATCATCTATAAACAGGCTGTCTGTTTTATCGAAGTCTTCTATTTTCTCTAAAGCCTGCCAAAAACCATCCTCTTCTTTGGCAAGCCCTACATCATGCGCGGTGATTATTGTATCAAAGTGATGTTCTATTTCAGCATAACCAAACTTTAGTTTTATGGTTTTATGGTGGGCATTGGTTAGCAGAACCACACGTTTATTCATTGCACTTAAGTGCTCTAAAAACTCAATCACGTTGGCACGAATTGCAATGCGTTCGGCAACTTCATGTTTTAAACCTACAATATCCATATCAAGCGTTTTTTCCCAATAATCGAGGCAATACCAGTCTAGAGAGCCTTCAATAGATTTGGTTTTTTGTGATAGCTCTTTGCTTGCTTGTTCTACCGTAATGGAGTGTTTCTCAGCATAGCGTTTGGGCATATGCTCTAGCCAAAAATGGTTATCAAAATGTAAATCTAGTAACGTACCATCCATATCTAAAAATACGGTTTGGATATTTTGCCAATCTATAGGAATTGCTTGTGTCACGATGTAAACTGCTCGAATGAAAAATAAGAAACCTACCATACACAAAATAACCACCGTTGCCAAAAGCCGTTTATTTACAGTGGAAGCTTTAGATCTTGAATTTTCAAATGGTGTAAAAACGCAATATGAACGCATAGCTAGTCGTGGGCCAGGCGCAGTCTTAATTGTGCCAATATTGGGTGATGAAATTTTACTGATTCGTGAATATGCGGCAGGTACTGATCGTTATGAACTTGCATTTCCTAAAGGTAAAGTTGAGCCAAACGAAGACATTATGGATGCCGCAAATAGAGAGATTATGGAAGAGGTGGGTTATGAATCTGCCAAACTCACCTTGCTCAAAGCACTCAGCTTAGCGCCAGGGTATATGGGGCACGTCACAAATATTATTTTAGCGGAAGATTTGAGAGAGCGCCGTGAAGAAGGTGATGAACCCGAAGAAATTGAAGTCGTGCCATGGAAAATCAGCGAGATAGATAAGCTGATAGAGCGCGAAGATTTTTCTGAAGGTCGCAGTGTTGCCGCACTTTATTTATTAGATACACATCTTAGGAAAAATAGATGAAGTCAAAACAACTTGAACAACTACTACCTGACGTTGTACGCATCGCTAAGCAAGCAGGGGTGAAAATAATGGAGGTCTACGAGGCAGGTTTTGAAGTTGAAACAAAAGCGGATAAATCACCCGTTACTACCGCCGATTTAGCGGCTCATGATTTGATCGAAAAAGAACTGAATAAGTTATTGCCTTTGTTTCCCATTCTTTCAGAAGAATCCCTAGGTGTTTCGTATACGGAGCGAGAAAAAAGAGAAACTTATTGGCTGGTAGATCCTTTGGATGGAACGAAAGAGTTCATAAAACGCTACGATAGCTTTACGGTAAACATAGCGCTCATTCATAAAAATGAATCTATCTTGGGGGTGATTTATGCGCCAGCTTTGGGGATAAGTTATTACGCTTGTCGTGGTCATGGTAGCTATAAAGAAAGTACTAAAGTTAAGTCTGTACCTCATAAGATCACTGCTCGTAAAATACCGAAGAAAACGGTTTTTGCAGGTAGTCGCTCTCACCCGGGTAAAACACTTTCAGCATTTTTAGAGAACTATAAAAATGATTTAGGTGACTATGAATTAGTCAGCATGGGAAGTTCTTTAAAGATGTGTATGGTGGCAGAAGGTCTTGTTGACCTTTATCCACGACTTTGGGGAACATCTGAATGGGATACCGCCGCAGCGCATTGTATTGTGGATGAAGCAGGCGGGAGCTTGGTAAAAATTGATCTGTCACCTCTGCTGTACAATACAAAAGACTCATTATTGAACCCTTACTTCTTTACGATTGGGGATAATAACGTTGATTGGGTGAAATATTTACCAAAAGAAGCCTTAAATTGCTGATTTAAGCTGTTTCTATTGACCACCCCCCCTCTTTTTCGATGATTTGTATTTAAATCAACAGTATTACGATACTACAACCAGCATCAACACTTCCTTTGGAAGATGTAGCAATATACTTTTAGTGAGCTTATCGTTTTGCTTTTTAAAACGACTAACTCAACTATTAGAGCTTGCCGTTTTACGCTTAGGGCGTATAAAAAAGCAAAAAAGAGGCGGGGTTATATAAAAAACCTAGAAAACCTTCAAGGATGAATAATATCTAAGTCTTTTGGAAAACTAACATCACCTTTATAGCTCTTTTTAATCAATTTTAACGTTTCAGGCTTAACGGATAAGCTTCGTTTCATTAAGTGCGTTAATAAAACCTTTTTCACGTTTGCCTTTTTTGCAATTTTGCCAATCATGGTTGGGGTCATGTGCAAATTTGCGGCGATTCCCGTCGCGCTTTCATTGATTGCGTTATGCGCCACCCAAATATCTGAGTTTTTAGCGAGTGTGGGCATCTCACCTAAACGACCACTCATATCCCCAGAAAAAGTAATTGAGCAGCCCGCTAATTCAACACGATATCCTTGTGATGGGAAAGGGCCATGGTGTGTTGATACTGTTTTTATATGAATATCCCCATTAGTGATTAAATTTCGAATGCTTAAATCGCTGAATGACCAAGGAATATTTTTCACGTCGATTTTATAAAGGCTGGGTTGGTCTGACGCAAGAAATCTTCCTAGGTAAGGATACAGACCATTTTCACCAATCGAGCGTTCAACAAATTGTTTTGCTGAAGAAACAAATTTTGTACCTGTAGGGCCAAAAACGGTTAGGTCTTTAGAGCGATCTGTAAAAAATGCGCCTTTAATATAGGCTGAAAAATCAGCACTGTGATCCACATGAAAATGAGTAAACAGCATTGTATCAACATCTCTAAAATCAGCTTTACTTTGTTTAAACCGTTGTAAGCTTCCAGGGCCAGCATCCACGATGACACGAGCTTTGTTATCTAACCAGATGAGGTAGCCTGTGGATGCTTGATTATCAATCAACTCAGGGCCACGTGTGCCGAGCATCTGTAGTTTTACACGTTGTGATTGGCACTTTTCAGGTATTACTTGGGTGCTTGTCGCAAATGCACTGTTGATGACAAAAATTGAGCTAAGAGTGAGGAGGCTTTTTAAAATCATTTGTTGTTCTCGAATTGATGGCTAATGTTACTATACGGTTAAATATAAATTTTAGGTGCTAAAAAAACAAAACTATGACAATTTTAATTAAACGACCTTTAGCACTTATTGTTTTACTCTTTTTAGCGACATTTAATGCACAGGCTAAAGACTTAATTTTTATATTGGCAGGTCAGTCCAACATGGCTGGTCAGGGAGATGCCTCGAAGCTTGCACCTGCATATCGACGAGCCCCGAACAATGTTGAGTTTTTTTATAATGGTTACAAAGCGCCTCTAAATCGTTTCAAACATTTTGGCCCCGAAATTGGTTTTGCACATGAGATTTCTCGTCACTTTCCTCATGATAAAATCAAGCTGATAAAGTTTGCTGTGGGTGGTACTTCAATGTTTGCATGGGACCCAATATGGAATGCAAATAAAGCTAATTCGACGAGAAATGCTAGTGCAGGGCCGTTATTCAATAAATTAATTAAAACCGTAAATATTCAATTTGATAGTAAGAGTGATAATCTCGCTGGGATTATTTGGATGCAAGGTGAGACAGATGCAAAATATACTAGTGCAGCAAAGCAATACGCGGGTAATCTCAATCGATTTGTGAGTGCTTTGCGTTCAAAGCTATATTCGCCTAATGCCATGTTTATTATGGGTAGTATTAATCCACCTTTAGAAATGTTCCCTTCAACAGCTATTGTTCAGCACGCACAAAAGCTATCAGCTAGACGTATAAGAAACCTCCGCTTGGTAAAAACAGATGATTTGGCAAAGCGAAATGATGGTTTACATTACAATACGGAAGGGCAATTAGAATTAGGTAAGCGCTTTGCAAGAGCCTTCTTTAAAACCCAGCTTGTACAAGCTAAGTAGTCATGATTTTAAAATGTTCTATCATTGGATTTAGAGAGTAGTTGTACAAAATTTTGGAGAAATTATGCGTAGAAACAAAGCCCCTTATTGGTTGTTTATATTACTATTGTTGCCCACGTATTCTGTATTCTCAGATGATGTTTTTACGATGGAGGATATAAATGCATCGTTACAGATGGAATATCAAAGCCAGTTAGTCTTGCAACCTGCAACAAAATACAAAGCGCAAACGATGAAAAAGAAAGTGGCGCCAAAGCAGCGTTTGCAGCGTAAAGTTGCGTTATCTACGCCCGCTCATCAGCCTACTGTGCAAACGCCTACTCCAGATAAAGATGAGTTATTTGCGGCAGCAACGACGGGGAATGTAAAACTAATCACACATTTGTTGCAGCAAGGAGTTGATGTAAATAGTGCCAATAGAGAAAGGGAAACCTCTTTGCATATGGCGGCAGCTAATGGACGTTATACTTCGGTTATTTACTTGATAAATCATGGGGCAAACATTCATGCACGAACCATAAAGAATTGGTTGCCAATTCATCATGCGGCAAGATTTCGTCAAGCTAATATTGCAAATTATCTGATACAAAAAGGGGCGTCGCCCCATGCAAGAACGTCGGATGGATTAAGTGCTATTGACATAGCTAAAACGTTAGGAGATCAACAGCTTTTGAGAATTTTTGGGGTAAAGTGAGTGAGCTTTGTATTTGCCAAAATATGAACAGACTGTAAAAAAGCCACTTCACTCATCTTAGGGTGAAATGGTTTTAGTTAAGGTTGATAGGTTGTATTAGCCAGCAGCAGCTCTTGTTACATAGTCTTGATAGGCAGGAAGTGCTATAGCAGCAAGAACTCCTATAACAAAAACAGCTAATAACAATAATGCTACGATAGTCATTGCCTTACCATTAGGTGGTGGCTGTAGGCCATATTTATTCGAGCTTTTGGTGCCAGGGATAACGTAAAATATTAATGAGACTAATGGGATAAACATTACCAAACTAAGCCATCCCGTGACATTAAAGTCGTGTGAACGTTGAATGGTTAAAAAAATAGAAATCACAAAAATAGCAATATAGGCAGCCCCCATTAGAAAGGGTCCAGCGACAGGAATCAACATCATTAGTCCAGCAAGAAGTGCGCCTACAAGGGTAATGCCTATTGTGTACATTATGTAACGAATACGCCCAATACGACCTTTTGCTGTAAATATTTTTAAATCACCAAAACCATCATCGCTTTGAATATCGCTAACAGCGGCGGTTGGTGTTGAATATGGATTACTTTGTTCCATGAATTTTCCTTTTTTGAATATTATTGATTTGCTGAACTATTATTTTTGTTAGCTTCAGTATACGAAGTATATTTGCCAGAGGCTTAACCGGTGCTTAAATATTTGGTTCGTTTTCAGAAAAGCGGAATTTTTCTATTTTCCATTCGGTATCTTCACTGCAAGTAATAACCAAACACGAAGGGCCGCCATGGTTACGTGTGTTACCAGCAGCGCCAGGATTAACAACCCAAGGATTACTGCTTTTATCGATGACTTGTTTGTGTGTATGCCCATAGATAATGACTTTGGCATCGCTATGTGTATTTCGTAAAGAGTCATGGCAGGGTTGATGTGCACCGTGAACGTGTCCATGCTCTATAGTGATTTTCCCTCCGGGAAGATCAACACTCAGTACCTTAGGTAATTTTTTATTTGTAATATGACAATAAGGATCATTATTGCCAGTAACAGCAATAACTTTGCCTGTTTTAGGTTGCATTTTTTCAAGAATATCTGCACCGCAAATATCACCGGCATGAATGGCAATGTCGCATTCACGGATAAGCTCTATGATTCGCGGATCAAGAAATGCATGGGTGTCCGATACGACGGCTACGGTGGTTGCCATTATTAAAACCTATTTGATTTATCTTGAGACCTTTGCATGAAGTTTCATTTCCCAAGTTACTCTGATAATTGAGCCATATTTTTAAAAAATATCGGATCAATCGCTAAATTTGTTCTATTTTGACCTTAATGCTTACATTTTTAAGCCTAT
>JALSLX010000068.1 GCA_026988095.1 Thiotrichaceae bacterium | reverse complement strand
AACCGAATTCGGAATAAAGGCAAAACAGCAGGGCGATGTGTTCCCCACACCCGTGGGGATGAACCGTATTACCAAACGTAAGAACATTCAAAAAGAGTGTGTTCCCCACACCCGTGGGGATGAACCGACCTACGCTTTTTGTCGCACGCATCAAAACAAGTGTTCCCCACACCCGTGGGGATGAACCGCACATATAACAAAATAATAAAATCGCTTTTAAGGTGTTCCCCACACCCGTGGGGATGAACCGACCACTTACTTGCATTAAACGGAATAGTTGCAGTGTTCCCCACACCCGTGGGGATGAACCGAATAGAATTTCTTTTCATCTTTATCATATGCCGTGTTCCCCACACCCGTGGGGATGAACCGCAGGTCAACTCGACCGCTTGCAGCGTTGCTTGTGTGTTCCCCACACCCGTGGGGATGAACCGTAATCCGCGCTCTAGCCAACGTTATTAACCACGTGTTCCCCACACCCGTGGGGATGAACCGCAATAGAAGAATCAGAATAAGAACATTCGGAAGTGTTCCCCACACCCGTGGGGATGAACCGTAAATGAGTACATATAATGAAATGGTTCGTTAGTGTTCCCCACACCCGTGGGGATGAACCGTCTACAGAAAGAACAGGTAATACAGGCATAATGTGTTCCCCACACCCGTGGGGATGAACCGTGCTGAATGAACAGCGAGAATATGCACTTAAAGTGTTCCCCACACCCGTGGGGATGAACCGAGAAAACTCTTGCATTGCTAAATAATCAGTCAGTGTTCCCCACACCCGTGGGGATGAACCTTACTGCTAATTTCTCTAAATTTGTTATAAAACGTGTTCCCCACACCCGTGGGGATGAACCGCTTTGGTGTGATTATGCGAAGTTAGGTTTAAAGTGTTCCCCACACCCGTGGGGATGAACCGCTAACTCAGAAATAAAAGAGCGCTTTGGCAAAGTGTTCCCCACACCCGTGGGGATGAACCGTGGCTTGATTATTCATATCAATGCGCCCCATAGTGTTCCCCACACCCGTGGGGATGAACCGCAATTTATCAATACCAGAGGTCACAGATTTAGGTGTTCCCCACACCCGTGGGGATGAACCGAAACTCACTATCAATATTTTGAGTTAAATAAAGTGTTCCCCACACCCGTGGGGATGAACCGATACGAACGTAATGCAGGGCGATATTCACGAAGTGTTCCCCACACCCGTGGGGATGAACCGGTACGCTGAGATTTTTTTGGTGGGTATTTTTAGTGTTCCCCACACCCGTGGGGATGAACCGCTGATTGCGCTCTTTCTCTGTTGGATCAGGCCGTGTTCCCCACACCCGTGGGGATGAACCGTTAGACAGTCTATAAATAGTTAGACATTTGATGTGTTCCCCACACCCGTGGGGATGAACCGGGACTAAAACACAAGGTAACCCTTATAATATGGTGTTCCCCACACCTGTAGGCAAGTGAGGCTGTATTATCTGAAATATTTTCTAATTGATTGTTCTTGGATTGAGTAATCCATCGTTGCAAAGCTGAACGACTTATTCCCAATGTTGTTGCCATCTCTGTCAGTGATATTTCAGGTGATCGGTTAAGGGCTTTTTCTACCGCTTGTATTTTAAATCTTTCGGTATATTTTTGACTCATTTTTCTTTCCTCTAAAGTTTATTTTAGAGGCGACAACTATTCTGACACAGGGGGGAAGCATAAACTGTTCACTGCCGCACAGGCGGCTTAGAAAGTTACATCCAATCTTATGCTTGTGAAAATATATAAAAAAGAAGTGTTATTTATAATAAATATTATGAGTTGTTCCACAATGTTAAAGAGGCGATACATGACTACCTTGATAATGTACAAACTACATTTAAAGAACAAATAATAACGCTTTTAAGTCCCAAAAAATAAGGTGTTTTCAAAATCCGTAACGGTAATCAAGTGAAGTATATGCGCTTGACTAGTTGATTTCGCCAGCCCATATAGAGCTGGCGATTTACTTAGATATAATATGATTACTTACGGCGTTTGGCAGCTATGCCAGCTAAGCCAAGACTTAATAATGCAATAGATGTAGGTTCTGGAACAGTCGCGGCATAGCTTTCAAGATTCGCTGTAGAGAGGGATTGCCAGTTGTTACCATCTGTTGTAAATTGAGCGCTATTATAGCCATTACAACAACTCTCAGCCCAGTAAATATCTAGTGTATGAGCACCGGCCACAATAGGATTATTAAGCGAACTCATAACATCTGCATTATTCCAATTATAGCTCCACCATAAATCATCAACCCGATTGCCTATTAAAGTATTATCAAGGTAAAGAGCTGCACCGTAATGTGCATCTAAACCTGCTTCAAAGCCCCATGTTCCCGCTTGACTGGTATTAAAATCGACAGATAAGTGGCTTATGCTGTTCTTACCTGAAAAGAAGGCGGTAAATTCACTGGTAGAGTTTGTGTTAATAGCAGAGCTTTGACTGCTCCATGAGCTGATAAAATCATTATTATCAATACTGCTGGTAATCGCTCTAGTCGATATGTTGATTGTGGCAGCATGCGCTGTGCAAGTGACGGTGAAAAGTAGTGCGGCAATTGAGTGAGTAATTAGCTTCATAATTAAGGTACCTTATTGAGTTAATGAATGTGTTTGCATTAACTAAAGCGAATACCGTGCCAATATGAAATTAATTTTAGTCTGATTAACTTGTGATGTTAGTTTTATTTGTAATGTATTGATTTAGATGGTTATTTTTTGATGGGGGATTATCTGATGTGTTATCCTTCCTTATGAAATACTTGGGGCTCCTGTGGCCAAATAAGTATTCAAATACGGAGCGGGTTGGGTAAGCCCCAGTATACCTGATGTTTTACGTTACCGATTTGTCTCCCTAATTTTCAGAGGCGGCAGGGCTAATATATTTGACTGACAAAATATGTCAGTGTGGATATGACAAATATGTCAGTTCAACTGACATATTTTGTTAGCAGTATGATGATATAGGAGAAGCGGAGAAGGTGACGTGTGCAGTTGGGAAGTATGTGCGCCAGAGGCTTTTATGAACACAGGTTTAAGCGAAATAAAGTTTCTTTATCATGTTCCCAGTGTTATCTATTCCACTTAAATGTACAAGCAGGCTCATGTGTCATTGTTTTATTTAGCTTCTGGCACTTCAGGCAAGGAAAATACTTTAAGTTGAGCCCCCTATTAATTAAAAGTATTTATTCAAACAGCGTCTTAAACTCATCATGTTCTTTTAGACCCTGTAAGTGTTTATGCGTGAGTAGGGTATTTTTTAACCTTTTATTGATCTTTTCATTTTTATAAGCAAGTAAAGCATGTACCAAGGGGGGATAATTATAATATTGTTGCTGTTTCTCTAGCTGTTCAAATAAAGGCGATATAAATGAAGCGTCTTTAATTTTACTTGCTTTTGTTATGATTAATTCGGTAAGTTGATATTGATTAACACCTGATTTAATAAAATCTGCAATAAAGTCAATTGTCCATTTAGCTTGTTTTTTTAAAGCTAGATCTAATAATGTATTCGTTAATGGTATTCTATTGTTCCCATTGCCACATAAAAACGAGTTTATTTCAAAAAATTTCTCAATATTGTTTAAACTTTGTATTGTTAAGTTAAATGCTCTCTCTGGATCGTCTTTTAAAAGATAAGAAAATACATCGCTATCGAGGGTACCTTGTTTTTCCCAAAATGACCATAAGAGTTGCTTATAAAAGCGCATGTTCTCCCTCTTTGCAGCACAAAACCGAGCTTTAAAATGCCCCTCTTTTCGATATTCAGGTACTTTTATCCCTAAAGGCAGAGTGAGTAGGTGTTTTGCTTTTGAGTCTTGGTAATGTGCAATAGCAAGATATAAACTTTCTAATTGATCATCAAAAAGGTGTATATCCCCATTCATAAAAAGAAAAAGGTCTTTTTCAAGATATAGGAAAAAAGCAGGGTGAGGAAAAAGTTGTACAGCAGTATACGTCGGGTCAGTATGGGCGAACCCTATATCTGAATAGCCACGAACTGCTTGTGCATCATATTGCTTTGTATAAGTAAAACTATTGATAATTAATGGAATGTCTTGTTCTTTTTTATACTTGGCTAAAGCTACTAATGCCGCTTGATTATGCTCATCAATTAATAAATGTCTAATTCTAGGGTATAAAACAGGGTCGGGATTTGTTCTTAATAACGCTTCATTTTGAGCAAAAAAATCATTAGGTTGTTGGATAAGTGTTCGATCTAAGGATTGCAATTGACTGGACGGTAATTTTTTTGAAGATTTTTTCCGTATCCAGCCTGAATCAGAGGTGGCGGCTTTTATAAAAAAATCCCCCACTCGCTTTCTTTGTCCTAAACATCCAAATGTTGTATCAACAGTTTCGTTATCATTTAAATGATCCTTAATAATGGGTAAAAGGTCAATATTCTGGTATTCTGTCAGAGTCCAAAAAGCATAAGACCTAACAGCAGGATTAGGGTGATTAACCAATAACAGTAATTCAGCCTGAGTAGCAAGCTTCTTTAATTCAATAAAATTATCATATTGTTCAGTTCTATCTCCCGAAAGACCAACAGCTTCTCCATTTATAATACCTTTACCTGCAATTTTTTTAACAATATCCTGAAGCGTTTCAGAAATTTCGGTAGGACTAAATACCTCTCTACGCCAATTTGTATGTAATTGAAAATCACTTAATTGAGGTAATGCTTTTATTTGATCGGGAACTTTAATAATCTGGTTTGAATTGGCATACAACGTTTGCAGATTTTTTAAGTTGTCAATTTCAGAGGGAAGCTCAGTCAACAAATTGTAACTTACATTGAGGTGTTTTAGAGCAGTTAGATTTCCAATTTTTGCAGGAAGTTTTTGCAGTTGATTTCGGCTTAAATTTAAGGTGGTCAATGCCTTTAATTGCCCTATTTCAGCAGGAAGAGAAGTGAGGTAATTGCTCGTAAGATTCAATTCTTCTAACGCAGGTAACAAAGCTATGTCAGGACTTAGTTCTGTTACGGCAAGGTAGGTGAAATCTAACTTTATGACATGGTGTTGTTGACTATCACAACTAACGCCTTTCCACTGGCAAGGTTGTGTTTCATTTTTTAACCACTCTTGGGTTAAAAAACCATCATCTATAAATTCAGCGATAGCTAATAAGGCTGTTTTTTCACTTTCAGGTATTGCCGCTTCAACATAAGGTGTATAAGACACTAATACTGCAATAAAAAATGCTAAATATCTCATTGGTTTTTTCTCACTGCTTTGATAAGTTGTGCTTTAAATTTAATGCGTTCCTCAGTCTCTTCATAAAGTGCATTTTGATTGATTTTATCTAGCACTCTTTGATTAATCGCTGGGTCAGCATAAGAAAATAAGGCTTTAGCCATAGCAAGATCACTATAAAAAGGCTGTTGGTCGAGTTGACTTAAAAGAGGCTCAATAAAACTTTTGTTTTTAAGTTCAGCGGCTTTTTGTATAAAAAAACCAATGTAAGGCCCTCTATTGTTAATTTTATTGATAATCATACGTTCTGCAAAAGCCGGTGACTTTTGTAAGGCATAATTAAATAAAGTCGTTACTAATTCTACTCCTCTTTGGTCTGCGGGGAGAGCGTTATAGGGAATAAGCTCGTTAGCTTCGTTAATAACAGAAGGCAATGTTTTTTGCAGTAATCTCCAAGTTTTTTCTGGAAATTCTTTGGCCAAATAATTAAACACAGCGGTTGAAAGCAGATGGTCTTTTTCCCACAACTGCCACATTAAATCAGTATAGACAGGATCCATATACTGAGTGATAGCCGCTAGAACAGCGCGCTTATGGTATTTTTTTGCCCATTGAACTAAAAAACCATCGGTGAATTGCAAGGGTGTGCTTAATAGTTTTAAAGCCGCCTTATTTTGATAAGCTGCAATCGCTTTGTAAAAATGGCCTAGATTACCGTTCATATTGCCATGTCTAAACTTTTGGTTTTTACTGACACTCATAAATGATTGTTTAAGTAACGGGAAAAAGTCGGGGTGTGGAAAGTGGCTGATAGCTTGGTATGTGTATGAAAAACCTTCTTTTGCGTTATTTCTTTTGCCTGTACTGGTTAAAATTAATGGAATATCCTGGTCTTTTTGATATTTTGCCAAAGCGACCAATGCGGCTTGCTTATGATCTTTAATCAATAACTCTCGAATTTTTGGGTATAGTTGAGGCAGTGGCTCTATATGAGTCAGCGCTACAGAAGCTGAGTCTAATGGCGAGTTTAAAAGGACTAAGAATTTTTCAATGTTTTTAAATGCCTGGGGAGGTATCTTACTCATTTGAGGATGACCGAGTAAATGGCCAGCATTTTGATTAATCGCTTTGAACATTACATCACCCACCGTTTCAGACCAGACTTGACATCCTGATTGATAACCCACTTCTGATGTATCATCCGAATGATCTAATAATACCGATGTAAGATCAATGTCTGGGTGGGCTGTTAAAGCCCAAAAGGCATAAATCCTGATAACAGGACTGGGATGGTTGGTTAATTCCAATAATTCAGCGGGTGATGCTTGCTTTTTGAGTGCAAGATAATTGTCATATTGAACGGATCTTCCAAAACCCATGATACTGTCATGCACTACATCGAGCATATCAATCTGTGCAACTAATTTATGAACCTCCATAGATAAAATATCGGGGTTAAACTTTTCTTGCCATTTTTTTTCATATTTTGGGTTGTTCTTTGTATTCAGTTTAAATAGCGCTACTGGATAAGATTCTAAAAAAGGGGTGTTATCAGATTGATTCGGCAAAGCAAAAACTGAAAACAGGGATAATGCTGATGTGGAAGAGTTAATCCCTTGTCTAAATCCTATATATCCACCTAGGCCCGAGAGTACACCGATATATTGTTTACCCTGATATTGCCAAGTATTGATGTTGCCAACAATGCCTGAAGGGGTTTTAAATTTAAATAGTTCCTGCCCTGTTTTAGCGTTGACGGCTTTTAAATAACCGTCCAGCGTGCCATAAAAAACTAAATTTCCTGCTGTCGCCAAGGTGCCTGATAAAACTTGTTGAGGTTCTTGAATACGCCAGACAGCTTTTCCACGACCGGCATCCCAAGCGGTTAGAAAACCTTTGTCTTTCTTATTTGAATCAAAGCTTATTGAGGCACCAACGAAAGGTTGACCTGCCGTATAAGTCACTTCAAACGGCTCTATTGCTATACAATCATGATTGCCAGCAATATAAAATAGTTTGGTTTTTTTGGAAAAAGAGACCGGATTTTGACTTTTACTGCCCATTATAGAAGGGCAAATACCCTCTGTGAAATTGTCCTCCCCATGAAATTGAGGGCTATATTTTGTGACTCGTTGCGGTAGGCCGGAGGGAATGTCAATAAGCGTGGCCCAGTTTACGGTGGAGTCAAATTTATTGGCCTGTAACAGTTCACCTGTTTCTCTATCTAATGTATAGACAAAGCCATTTTCATCAAAATGGACGAGGGTTTTTCGTAAATTACCGTTAATTTTTTGATCGACCAAAACCAATTCATTAGTGCCATCGTAATCCCATTCATTATGCGGCGTCATTTGATAGACCCACTTAACTTCTCCGGTATCAGCATTTCGCGCCCACAATGCAGAAGTCCATTTATTATCCCCAGGTCTTTGTATGGGGTTCCATGTGCCAGGATCACCTGTTCCATAGTAAATAAGGTTTAACTCAGGATCATAGCTGTACCAGCCCCAAGTAGTGCCTCCGCCTATTTTCCATTGTGTATCTTTCCATGTTTTTAAGCTTGAATCACGTCCCACCGCTTGGACTTTATTATTTTTCCAAGTGGTCGTTTTAACAGGGTTTATTAGCATGTCTTTATCTGGCCCAGTACTGTATCCCTTCCAGCGTAATTTCCCGGTATGAATATCATAGGCGGCCAAAAATCCTCTAACGCCAAAGTCTCCACCTGAGATACCCGTAATAACGGTATCTTTAACCACAATAGGCGCGTTAGTGTTGGTCATACCTTGTTTAGGTTTTCCATTTTTAACCTGCCATATTACCTGACCTGTTTTTGCATTTAAGGCTGTTAAGACGGTATTGGTTTGTTGTAAAAAAATAGTATTATTCGCGTAAGCTAAACCTCGGTTAATAGTGCCACAACAGAGGTGAGGGATAGTTTTATCTGCATCTTGCTGGGGAATATACTGCCAAATAAGTTGATGCGACTGTTGATTAATGGCATAAACATGATTTGGAAAAGGTGTGTGAATATAGACAATATCATCGACAATGAGCGGACCTCCCTCATGGCCTCCTGGTACTTTAGTGGGGAAAGCCCAGGCCAGTTTTAATTTATTGACATTGCTTGTATTTATTTCATCTAAAGCGCTGTAACGCGTCCCTGCATAATCACCACCCCACATTGACCAATCTGTTGATAAAGGCGAGGCGGGGTGTCGGTTACTACAGCTCATTTGACTAATAGATAAAAGGGTAAGTAAAAATAGCTTGCGATAGGTTTTTATCATTTTAAATACGCCTTTTTATGGTTTGAGCCCCTATAATCAAATAGGTATAAGTTATCAAAATAGCTCGCTTCTTCTGTTTTTTCAGTGAACTGAAGATATTTCTCAGGATTGTCCAGTGTTATCTATTCCACTAGAATGCACAAGCAGACCTCTGTGCCATTGCTCTATTTAGCGTCTGGCACTTCAGGCAAGGAAAATACAGTTAATGTACCGCCTAACTTAGTAAACGTAGCTGAGCCTATGTATCCTGGAGGACAAAAATTACTTGAGAGACCAACACCCGCCCAGCCACCGATACCGGATAATACGCCGACATACTGCTTGCCATCATATTCCCATGTGTTCACATTACCAATGATGCCTGAAGGTGTTTTAAACCGATACAGTTCTTTACCCGTTTTGGCATCAACTGCTTTCAGGTAACCTTCTAATGTGCCGTAGAAGACCAGTCCACCCGCGGTTGCAACAGACCCTGACCAAATGCTGAATCGCTCTTTGTTGGACCAGACAATTTTACCGGTTGTTGCATCCCAGGCAGTAAATTGCCCCAGGTTATATGAGCCATCAGGCTTGCCTGTCAGTACATCACCTTGAGCCGGCGACAGCATCATGGTTGCTCCCACATAAGGCTGACCCGCAGTGTATGAAACTTTAAATGGTTCGTAGTCCATACACAGGTGGTTGCCAGAAATGTAGAAATAGCCTGTTTGAGGTGAATATGAAACAGGCTGCTGGCTTTTAGCACCAACTATTGCAGGGCAGATGTCAGCTGTATTTTCGTCATCACCCTTTTGTTCTGGACTGTATTTAGCCTCACCCTGTGGCCGACCCGTGTACATATCAATATGAGATGCCCAGTTAACGGTTTTATCAAACTTTTCAGCAACCAATAATTCACCGGTAACACGATCTAATGTGTAAGCAAAACCATTCTTATCAATATGTACAATGGTTTTATGCATTTTTCCTTTAATGGGTTGGTCAACCAAAACCGCTTCACTAATGCCATCATAATCCCACTCATCATGCGGTGTCATCTGGTAGACCCATTTGACTTCCCCGGTGTCAGCATCCCTCGCCCATAAAGAGTTTGACCATTTATTGTCGCCCGGACGTTGCACAGGATTCCATGGCGAAGGGTTACCAGAGCCGTAATACACCAGGTTCAGATCAGGATCATAGCTATACCAACCCCAGGTAGTACCGCCACCAATTTTCCATTGGTCGCCTTCCCAGGATTTCAGGCTTGAATTGGCGCCCACTTTTTGGAGCTTTCCGTCTTTCCAGGTGGTTGTTTTGTCAGGATTGATCAGCATATCTGAATCAGACCCCATGCTGTAAGCTTTCCATCTTAATTCGCCGGTACGAATATCATAAGCCGCCAAAAAGCCACGCACACCAAATTCACCGCCTGCGATACCGGTCAGAACCCTGTCTTTAACAACCAGTGGTGCGTTAGTATTGGTCATACCCAGTTTTGGGTCGCCATTCTGAACACTCCAGACACGTTGACCTGTTTTGGCATCTAATGCTGTTAAAACGGTATCAGATTGTTGCAGGAAAATTTTTCCATCACCATAAGCCAAACCACGGTTTATAGAGTCACAACACATAACAGGGATAGTGACATCAGCATCCATTGTCGGGGTATATTCCCAGATGACAGACTGTGTTTTCTGGTCGAGTGCATAGACTATGTTAGGGAAAGGCGTATGGATGTATAAAATGCCATTAACGACCAGAGGCCCACCTTCGTGACCACGCAAGACACCGGTAGAAAAAAACCAGGCCGGTTGCAGGTTTTTAACATTTTGGGTATTGATTTGATCCAGTCTGCTGTACCGGGTGCCTGAGTAGTTACCTAATGCAGTAGCCCAGTTAGCAGGGTTTTGAGTCAGTTTTTCAACGCCACTGTTAGCCGTTGAAAGGGAGGGTATAGTAAGCAGAGTCGCTATAGTTGTAGTAGTAAGTAGCCAGCTTTTTATAGACTTCTTCATATATTTTTCACAATGGAATGATGGGGTAAGGGCTTTGTATTATATTTTTTAATTTTGGATAACCCTACTATTTAGTCATCATACTAAAATGATTCTTGCTATATAGATTGTCTTTTATCCTCGCAGGTTCGCTGGCTGCTAAATCTGTAGGAGTGGTGTGACCTAGAGGGTTAGGCGTTGCGTTTTTGTTCTAACTGCTTGGCATAATCAGGCACATGCAGATGACCTTCAGCTTGCACAAGCACGTTGAGGTGGTGTGTTTTGGCAATATTTGCCATCGACTCTCCATTGACCTTGCCTGATAAACGTAATGCTTCCGATAAATCTAATAATAAAGGTTTCCACGCTAATAATAATTCCCGGGTTTCACCTTCAAGGCGTGCCATCATTTTTTCAACATCCGTATCAGTGGCTGATTTATCCATAACGTATTCATCACTTAATGTGTAATTGGCATAAAATTCTTCATCAAAGCCAAATCGTCTAATAAAATCTAATGCCAAGGACGTTGCCTGTTCACGGTCACTTTGTCTGCCTGTGCTTGCATTGTCATTACCAAAAACAATTTCTTCGGCAATACCTCCTGCCAGATAGACTTTAATTTTTGACACCAAACTCTGTTTTGTGCCATGAATTTCATGTGGAAAAGTAAAACCGGCAGCCGTTGTTGATGCAACGCGTGAGACAAGTTGTAAGGGGGCTAAGCTAAACAAAACAGCATAGACAACAGCGTGTCCTGCTTCATGTGTACTAATATTAGCCACAACATCTTCCAAATTACTTTGCCGTGCACGGTCTAAGCGACCCATAAACGGTGTTTCGATGACCCTACCATTTGATAAGGTGGCCGTTAAACATTTTTTGTCAGGGTCATAATCAATGGCAATGCTTTTACCATCGCCCATCATTTCATCAAGAATATAGCGAGATAGGTTGGATTCTAGAATATCACTGATGCTTGAGAAAACAGGACGTACACCTTGTACAGGAAAGACACCATTACGGTAAATAATCGTTTCGATTGCTTTTGAGATGGTTACTTTAATGCCGAATAAGTTGTTAACATTTTGGGTGATGCGGGTGACTTCTCGGTGTATCAGTGCTTTAAAATCAGCCTGACGCAGGCTACGATAAATCAGGTGAATATTACCATAACGAGCAACTTGCTCAGGTTTAAAGCGTTTTGAAAGTGCTTCTTTAACATCGACAACAGAGACTTTTTCTGTGAAGGCACTAAAAATATCAGCATCAATATCGGCTTCAGCAATACGTGTGGCCATTGAGAAGGCTTCATCTAAATTACCGGAGATGATAATCAGTGTTTTTGAGTGATCAACAGGTTCATAGATTTTTTTACTAACACGAGCCTCTTCAATGCGCTGAATTAATTTTGTCCGCGACATAGCGGTAATTTCATGAATCGCCTCGTCCATGTCCAGTGCATTTTTAATATGTTGTGCTTCATATAATGCGATAGGCGGAATATCGTCAATATCGCCTTTTTTGAGTTGCGCGGCAAATTCTCGATCAGCACGCATGGTTTCGGCAAGCAAAAAATCAAGGTCATCTCGGTCACGCCGTGATAAACGGCCATCTGAAAGTAATTCCCAAAAGTCAGAGAACTTGGTGTTGGTGAGGGGTTTACCTTCAGTATCTATGGTGTTGAAGCGTTGAATCTCATCAAATAATACAATTTTCTGGGCTGAATCATTTAGAGAGTTACGGCTTAAAACCGAGCTAACAGAAGAAAACCATTTGGTTTCATCACCATTGGATAATTCTACTTCAACAAAGCGATCCTGCATATCCAGCGCAACGACTAATCTACGCACTAGGTCAGTTTTTCCTACCCCGGTCATGCCCCATAGGTTAATGATAACAGGGCGGGTTAGTGCTTCAGGCATTAAATACCAGACGCGCATTGCATCGATTAACTCATCAATTGTTTGGTCGATACCAATGAAATAGGATTTAAGTTCGTTTGCTGATTTTTCAAGTGTTACGCCCCTTTTCTCCAGCAATGTACGGTCTAATTTTAATGTTGTCATTGATCTTTGTCAGTTAAGATTAAGTTGAAAGTTAGTAGCTTGTTATTTAGGTTAACACTGCCATACCAAACATTGAGAGTGTGGCTCAATGCAATCAGCTGTTCAGCTTTTAATTGCTCTAAAATAATGCTTTTGTCTTGTTCAGTAATGATATCTGTAAGGTCACAAATATCCCAGCGTTCAATACAAGCTGATGGTGCCGTTTGGGTAGAGTTTGCATTGGCTTGCGTTATATAGGTACCATGATCATATTCAACAACTAATGTGTATAGTTTCATTGTGCCGTTAGATGTCCTTTTTATCAGTAATTATCATTTCGTATTTTAAGTCCGGCTAAAAATTTCGGGCAACCCGGCTTAGTAACCATAGTGAAATGATGATACCAACAAAATGGGCAATGACTATTGTGAAATTAGACACGAGGACAAAAATATCAAGTGCTCTAACAATTTTGCTCGGGTCAGTAATTGCTATTCCAGGAGGTTGTGATATGGTTTTTGCTATTAATAGCTGGATACTTTCGCCTATGCCTAAAATGGAAATGAAAATTCCAGTAAACCCACTTAATAACCCGAAGCGTAAAAAGTGTAGGATGCGATTTTTACGCGCATGTAATTCGATGTCCAGTTTATGTTTTATTTTTTTCGCATAGAGTATATTGTAAAAAAATAAGGTAACAGTGATAAATAATGAGAATATACCGCACTTAGCCCAGAATATACTACCCTCATTACCATTGCTAATACCTGGTACAGGTTGCTCTCCAGATGTGGCAAATACGAGTAATAAAATAGTGATGATTGCGATTAGCAGTTGAAATAGTAGGCCTAACCAGCTGAAGATTAGGAAGTTGGTTAAAGTATGCTGGTATTTTCGTGATGGTCCAGAAAATCCAGGTACAATTAATTCTCGTGATTCTGAGCGAAATGACAATAGCATTCTACTAAAAATACCACTGCGCCGGAATAGGTGAAGTGTTGCTGCCGAGACATGGATTAGAATCAACCCCGCCAGTATATATGCCATACCTGTATGTAAGGAACCAAACAAGGTATGCAATGAATCATTTTGATCCACCCATAAATTGAGTTTTTTGCCCATGAATGTGAAGGGGCTTCCATAGTCTAATTGCAGGTACCCAGAGATAGGGAGCAATAACAGGCAGGTGTAAAACAAGACGTATACTATAAGTGCCATGTGCCGTTCCCCTCTGGATAGTGCTGTAGGGTAGGGAGGTGGTTTAACGGTAAAGCGCCTGATCAACCAAGCGATGACGGCTAGAAAACTTATTAATCCAATTAATAAGTGTAGGTTAAAATGAAAAGCCCATTGCTGGGTATCTTGCGGGGCTGTTTGCCAGAACCATATAACAGCATACTGGACAAAGATTAAAATAGCAGTGACCCAGTGTAGCAAGATGGATGTAAAGTCATATCGTGCTTCAGGTTTTAACATAATGTTTATCCAGAGTATTTAGCGTTACTTTAATTGCAAGGTCTGACGATGATTTTATAAAATATCTGAATTCATTCTATATCAACATTCGACAGCTTCAAAGGGTGTTTTGTATAGTTTTACCACGCTATACTTGATTATTAAAAGAATTAAGAGCTGGCTTACGGATTCTATGGCGTCAATAATTCCTCAAGCATATTTTTATGTAAACTTTCAATCCACTTTTGAGTGAATAAAGGCTCGATAAAGTTATAGCTAAATGTAAGCTGTTTATTAAACTGGCAGCTTAAAAAGGCGAGGGCAGGTGGGCTGGAAATTTGGCAGAGGTGATATATTTTGGTGATGTCGCTACCAAAAAAACTGTTGTTAGATAAATCAACATGACCTATATCAGAAAACCAAAAGGAGCTGCGTTCGGTGCCGGTGCGCATGGAGTTGCGTAGTTTTTCGCCGTGTTGTTCTAAAGATAACCAACTAGCGGCCCACATGACTGGCAGGAATGCATAGTCGAACTTTTCGCGTATAGTCTGCATGTTCTGTTGTTTTAGGTGTTCAAGTAGTGCTGCCTTATCATCGAGTAAAGCTTTGGGTGCTTGAGCAAATAAAGGGGCGACGTGGTTACTTAACAGGGGGCTTAGTGCTTTATTTTTACGTAAATTAAAGGCGTAAGGCGTGCAATAGGCTTCGCCGGCTTGTTTTGGGTTCATTTTATGCAAGGCGCGCATAAAGCAACCGACATAATATAAACTGGTGCCGGTTAAGCCGACTTGTTGGCGTGCTAAGGTATTAATTGTTTGGGTTTGTTCTAGGCTAAGTGTGTAAGTATTAAAATTTAGTCGTTTAGGTGTGAGGCTGGTATCTGCATGGATAATGCTTTGTAAATTGTCTAATTTGGAAATATAGCGTTTAGCTTTAAAAAACAGGCTAATTTTTTGCCACCATTTATATTTTGCTAATTGAGTATTGACTAGCGGCTCTAGTTTAGGTAAATCAAAACGCTTACGAGCGTCTAAAGATTCTGTGCATAAATATTTTAAAATTAAATCAGCACCACGGGCATCACAAAAAGGGTGGATCCAGCGCATTAAAAAGGTGTTTTTTACGGTGCTGCTAATCAGGTGGAATTCAACGGGAGGAATGGTTTCGCGGTCTTGTTTGTGGTTTAGCAGTCTAACAACCGTTTCTTTATGAAATATGACCTCGTCTATTTTATGGGTATTATAATGTTGATAAAAAAGTGGATGTTCTTGTTCGCGTTGACACCAAAAATAGCGTTTACCACGCTGCTGTAAGCTGGCAAAAGCAAGTGGGAAACGTGTACCAAATTCAGTAATACGTTGTTCCAGTGCTTCAATATCGGGAGTGCCTGAGAGCTCTAGAGCAAAGCCACAAAGGCTGCCGGGCATTTTCTCTTGGCGTATTTCTTCATCCATTGCTAAAGTAAAGCAATCGGATGGGTTGAGCATTTGGATGATGTCTGTGTTAGCTGCACTCATGACTTATGCTGCAATACCCATTGCTCCAGAGCGTTAAATGAATTGACGTTATCAGGATCAATTTCTGAGTCGGGTAGGGTGACACCAAATTGTTCTTCTATATACATAATCAAACGCATAATGCCCATACTGTCTAAGCCGGCCTCTAACAGGTCATCGTCATCAGAAAAATTTTCTGGCTCAGTGACAAAAATAAGTTCATCAAAAATAAAATTGCGGATTTTTTGTTTCATGGATATAGGTGGAAATAAATACTAAGGGTTTGAAAAGCAGGTGTGTTTTGCGCTTCCTGACGTTTATCTTAATGGCTAGGAAGGGCTGTTTTTATTAATACAGCCCCATTCCACTAAAGAAAAATTAGTCTGTTGTATAGATGACTTTATTGCTACCGGGTGTGCTAATAATTTCGCCTATAGGGAAAGCATGCTCGCCTAATTCATTGAGCAGAGCAATTGCCGTGGCTTCATTTTCTGGTGCTACACAAACAATCATGCCGACACCGCAGTTAAAAGTGGTCAGCATGTTTTCTTGAGTGACATTGCCTTGTTCTTGTAGCCATTGAAAAATGGCAGGCATTTTCCAAGCATTAAGGTTGATATTAGCGCTTAGATTTTCAGGTAATACGCGCGGTACATTTTCAGTAATTCCGCCACCTGTGATATGTGCCATGGCGTGAACTGGTACGCTTGAAATCAGTTGTAATAGGGATTTTACATAGATACGGGTAGGCTCAAGTAAGTGGTCGGCTAATTCTTTATCACCCAGTTTGTCTGATAAAGAGGCTTTGCTATGCGCAACAATTTTACGAATTAAGGAGTAGCCATTAGAGTGAGGGCCCGAAGATGCGATACCGATTAATTTATTCCCAGCAGCAACTTTACTGCCATCAATAATAGAATCTTTTTCTACGATACCGACACAAAAGCCCGCTAGATCATATTCACCATCAGCATACATGCCCGGCATTTCAGCAGTTTCACCACCGACTAAAGCTGCGCCAGCAAGTTCGCAACCTTTACCTATGCCTTCGATAACGGCAGTCGCAGTATCGACATCGAGCTTGCCGGTGGCAAAGTAATCTAGGAAGAATAATGATTCTGCGCCTTGAACGATAATATCGTTAACGCACATACCGACTAGGTCAATACCTACTGTGTTATGGCAGTTTAAATCAATCGCTAGTTTTAATTTTGTGCCTACACCATCTGTGCCAGAGACTAACACAGGGTGTTTATAGCGATCTAGTGGCAGGTCAAACAAGGAGCCAAAGCCGCCTAGCCCAGCCATAACACCTGCTGTTCTGGTTCTTGCTGCAATGGGCTTGATGCGCTCAACAAGCGTATTACCTGCTTCTATATCAACGCCGGCGCTTTTGTAGTTTAAACTCTCTTGTTTTTGTTCGCTCACGAGTGTTCTCTTCTGGGTAAAATTAAATTATAGTTAGCTCTTATTGTACAAGACAAAATTAATGATATGAAAGCGCTTATTAAGTTTTTACTGGTTTGTTACTTATTTACTACTGCCTATGTGCAGGCGATTGAGATAAAAGGTTTGTTTGAAGTCGAGGTTACTGCGCTTAGCCAGTCTCGTGAAGATAGGAATGCAGCTCTGCGTGAAGCTATGGGTATTGTTCTTAATAGGCTTATGGTGGGTGATAATATAAATCAAGATGCCACAGTGAAAATTGCCTTGGATAATGCTGCTTCTTATGTAGATCAATATCAATACGATCTGAATGTTGATGCTAAAACAGGAAGCGGGGCGCGTGTTATGCGTGTGGCTTTTAATGAAGAAATGTTGATGGAGTTGATGCGCAGTAGTCGTTTGGCTATTTGGAATGAAATACGTGATGAAGTATTGGTGTGGGTCGTGGTTGAGCAGTTTGGTCGGCAAGCAATACTGGATGTTGATAATAATAAAGAGGTTGAGCGTGCATTGCAGGCAGCGGCAAAATTAAAAGGTGTGCCTATTTTATTGCCGCTAATGGACTTGGAAGAAAAGCAAAAGGTTTTAGTCGCGGATGTGCTGAGTGCTTATCCAGAAAAGTTAATGCAAGCATCTGAGCGTTATGATGTGGCGGCCATACTTTCGGGTAAATTACGTCAGCAACGTGGGTGTTGGCGTTCCGAATGGACTTTAAGTTTTAATAGTAAAATTGAGCAATGGACTGTGCCTTGTCTTGATTTGACTGAGAATTTAGCGGTGACATTTCAGAATGTGTATAAACCACTTGCTAGCTTTTATGCAGTTAAAGCGGATCAAGAGGGAATGGGGGTTGTTGTATTGAAAATTGCTGGTATTAATAGTATGACCGCAGAAACTAATATTAAGGCATATTTACGTAAGCTACCAATGGTAAGTTCAGTGAAATGGGTGAAAGTGGAGCAAGGGCAGCACGTTTTTCAATTAAAAACCACAGGAACTCAAGCAGCATTGCAAGAATATATTGCTCTGGGGCGTGAATTGCGTGAAAAAGGCGTGGATATGCGCGATAGTAGCCTGCTTTATGAGATAAAGTAGAGCGGAATTACTGGCTTTTTTCCCTGTTCCCTTTTCTGTGATGCGGAGTGCTGGAGCGAGATCAGTGTAGATAGCTCGCTCTTACGTTCAGTTGTTTGTTGTGTGTAGGGTTTATTTTAGCTATATTTCCTGTTTTCTAATTGGCCGCAGGCTATAAAGTGAACTTTAGGGTCAATTTTAGCCTCTGCCACATCGGGATTTAGTTCAAGATACTTTTGAGGGTTAAAGTCATCTGGCAGTATTGCGTAAATAGTATTATCACTCCCTTTAGGTTTTTGTATAACACAAACAGACTGGCCTAAAGTGACTTTTCCTTGGTAAATCTCACCATTTTCACCTTCAACGGGTTCATTAAGTTGGATGTAAGGCTGGTTTCTCGGGAAGATATTTTCAATATCTAATTGTAAGTGCTGGCACCAAATTTTAATGGCTTGATGCCTACATTCCGCACCTATACATGACTGAATAAATCATTTATGATGAACTAATTTCAGTAAGGGGAAAATCTCATTTCAGCATATATTGATACAGGAAACATGAAGTCTCCTGTGCTTATCAAAGCTATTCACTTGATCACCATGGTCTAGTTGCAGGTTTATATGATGAACTGGGTATAGGTGATCATATAGTAAAGTGGCCCCAATATATAGATCAGTTTACGCTGAAAATCAGGGATGATTTTTAGTCCGCAGTAGGCGAAGGGAAATTTGGCAACCTGAAGTGAACTGTAAGTTCGTTCAGGAGAGCCTCTTGCAAAAATCCAAATTTCACAGCCCTATATTTGCGATCAATTCTCATTCGTATTTTTTAAAAAAATAATCACCCCTTTTTTTTGGCTTTATCTGTTCTTGGATCTGAAGTTTCCCAGTTTTTATTCAAAGAAACATTAGGAAATGCTAATTTTCGAAAATATTAGTATTTCCTAATGTTTCTTTCTGAAATGAATTTTATTTCTTTTAAAACAACAACTTATTGTTGAATGAGGCATCGAAACCCTGTATAATACATTGTTCTAAGTAATTAATTATACAAACAAAAGACCTCATTCATGTTCGTTTTACGCGATCTTCTTCTCCCCCTGCAAACTCATTTTTCCGGCACCA
>JALSLX010000067.1 GCA_026988095.1 Thiotrichaceae bacterium | reverse complement strand
AAATTCCCTCTAAAATCCTAAGAAAATGATTGTTTACTATTATTACAGTGAAGCAATTCTCTCAATCGACTGCTCTAAGTTTTCCATACTGGTCGCAAATGACAACCTAATATGACCATTCAAACCAAACGCGCTACCTGGCACTAGTGCCACACCGGTTTTATCTAATAAGTGTGTTGCTAATTCAGCATCTGTCGAGACACCATCAACCCGTGAGATTAAGCCCTCAACATTGGGGAAGACATAAAACGTGCCGTCAGATTCAATACAGTCCACACCATCAATCTCATTCAACGCTTTCACGACATAATCATGGCGCTCTTTAAAAGCTTCTAGCATCGGCACTAAACAGCTTTGATCACCATTAAGCGCTTCAACCGCCGCATATTGTGAAATAGATGTTGGGTTTGATGTGCTCTGCCCTTGAATCTTTTTCATTCCCTTAATGATTTCAACAGGCCCTGCCGCATAACCAATACGCCAGCCTGTCATTGCATAGGCTTTTGATACGCCGTTTAATACCAAACAACGATCATTAAGTGCTGGTGTAGCATTTAAAATATTCGCAAAGGGTCTTTTACGATCAGCTGTTAAATTATCAAACAAAATCAGCTCATACATATCATCGGTCGCTACCACGATATTGGGGTATTTGAGTAACACTTCACCCAATGCTTTTAGCTCATCAAAATCATACGAAACACCGGTGGGATTTGATGGGCTGTTAATCACAAACAAACGTGTTTTATCGGTAATAGCCGCTTCTAGCTTTTCAGCCGTGAGTTTGAAATTATCTTCTTGCCCAGCCTCCGCAATCACGGGTACTCCGCCAGCGAGTAAAACCATATCAGGGTATGAAACCCAATAGGGTGCAGGAATCACAACCTCATCACCCTCATTCAATAACGCCTGGCAAAGGTTAGAAAAACTCTGCTTGCCACCGCAGGATACCAATATTTGGTCAGCCTCATAATCTAGCTGATTATCACGTTTAAACTTTTTGATAATGGCATCTTTCAACTCAGGGATACCATCAACAGCGGTGTAACCCGTATTACCATCATTAATTGCGGCAATACCAGCTTTTTTGATGTGTTCTGGCGTTTGAAAATCCGGCTGACCTACGCCTAAATTAATAACATCACGCCCCTCTGCTTTTAACTGTTGCGCTAATGCGCTAATGGCTAAAGTAGGCGAAGGTTTTACACGTTGAACACGTTCTGAAAGCTCAATAGCCATGAAATGAATCCCTAAAAATAGTCTTATAATTAATTCGGAATATACCCTATCTTTGGATTGAGTAAAGGCTTTATCACGATATAATCCCAAACTATCATTAGCACCAATAATAAGCACTCCTGACAGCACGATGTCAGGAGTCATCGCGTATAATAATAGCTACATCATATTTTTAGGTCTTCCGATGGATACACAATTCACACTACATACCGAATTCGAACCTGCTGGTGACCAACCCGCTGCTATCAAATCATTAGTAGATGGCTTAAATGATGGTTTTTTACATCAAACTCTACTCGGGGTAACAGGTTCGGGTAAAACCTTTACCATGGCGAATATCATCGCCCAAACACAACGCCCTACCATCATCATGGCACACAATAAAACCTTGGCGGCGCAACTTTATGGGGAGATGAAAGAGTTTTTCCCTGATAATGCGGTTGAGTATTTTGTTTCTTATTACGATTATTATCAACCAGAAGCCTATGTGCCAGCCTCGGGCGTATACATCGAAAAAGATGCCTCTATCAATGAGCATATTGAACAAATGCGGCTTTCTGCAACCAAGGCTTTGTTAGAGCGTAGCGACGTTATTATCATCGCCACGGTTTCTGCCATCTATGGCTTGGGTGACCCAAATTCTTATTTGAAAATGATGATGCATCTTGATCGTGGCGACAAGATGCATCAACGCGCCATCGTGCACAAACTCACTGATTTGCAGTACAAACGCAACGATGTTGAGCTATCGCGAGGAACCTACCGTGTACGTGGTGATGTTATCGACATTCACCCCGCAGATTCGGATATCGAAGCCGTGCGTATCGAACTTTTTGATGATGAAATTGAACAATTAAGTTTTTTTGACCCGCTGACTGGCGAAGTTTTACGCCGTGTACCTCGTTTAACCGTTTACCCAAAAACACATTACGTGACACCACGAGAAATCATGCTCGCAGCTGTTGATAAGATCAAAGTTGAACTCAAAGAGCGCTTAGAAGAACTCTACAACGCAGGTCGCTTAGTAGAAGCGCAACGCCTCAAAGAACGCACTCAATACGATATAGAAATGATCAACGAAGTGGGCTATTGCTCAGGTATAGAAAACTACTCGCGCTATCTATCAGGCAGACCCATTGGCGCGCCACCTCCCTGTTTATTTGATTATTTACCAGAAAAAGCATTAGTCATCTTAGATGAATCTCACGCAACCGTGCCACAAATAGGCGCGATGTATAAAGGCGACTTTTCACGAAAATCTAATCTAGTTGATTACGGCTTTCGCCTACCCTCAGCTTTAGATAACCGCCCTTTACGTTTTGACGAATTCAAAAAACTCATCCCGCAAGTCATCCATGTTTCTGCCACACCCGGCACTTATGAGCTCGAAAACTGCGACAATATCGCCGAACAAGTGGTGCGCCCTACTGGTTTGCTTGACCCTACCATCGAGATTCGTCCCGTCGTTAGCCAAGTCGATGACGTAATGTCAGAAATTACAGTACGAGCAGAACGCGACGAGCGCGTACTCATCACCACGCTGACCAAACGCATGGCAGAAGACTTAACCGATTATTTATTGGAACACGGCAAACGAGTACGCTATTTGCATTCGGATATTGATACGGTAGAGCGCGTCGAAATCATCCGAGATTTACGTTTGGGGGAGTTTGATGCGCTTGTCGGCATCAACTTACTACGTGAAGGCTTAGATATGCCCGAGGTTTCTTTGGTTGCAATACTTGATGCCGACAAAGAAGGCTTTTTACGATCAGAGCGCTCACTCATTCAAACTATTGGACGTGGCGCGCGTAATGTCAACGGCCAAGCCATTTTGTATGCCGATAAAATCACTAAATCCATGCAAGCCGCCATGGATGAAACTGACCGTCGCCGCAAAAAACAAATGGAACACAATAAAAAGCACGGTATTACACCCAAAACTATACGCAAAAAAGTCACCGATATTATGGAAGGCGCTTATGGTAGTTCGGTACGTGGTAGAGGCGCGAATAGTGCAAATAAACGTGATAAGGTTGCAGAATCTGCTGCAAAATATTCAGCCCTTACACCTGACAAAGCCTTAAAAGAAATCATAAAACTGGAAAAGAAAATGTTCCAACATGCCAAAGATTTAGAGTTTGAAGAAGCTGCACAGGTACGTGATGAAATTAGTCAATTACGTGATCAGGTGATTAAGGCAGGATAAGTCCTCCTAAAAACTCGTTGTACTGAATCCATCTATGCGCTCGTGCCATTGCTGACAGAGATTGCGACATCCGCCACAATGACGGGGTTTTTCTTACTATAATACCCCTTGTACAAAACCTGCTTTTCTCAAAAAACCAACTAACTCACCACTATGTTCTTCAATCTTATCAACAGACTCATGCCCTGCATCTGCAATCTCCAATAAGGTCAAATGAGGCTCGGGGCAATTAGCCATAATAGCGCGGGCATCCCCCACAGGAATCGTCGTATCATCTTTGCCATGCACAATGAGTATCGGTGCACCTACCTTACAAACCGTGTTGATAGGTGCGAAACTAGAGAAGCTATGCCCAATAACCCATTGAATATATTTTAAAATAAGCGCTATCATAAAAGATGGGAGATGAAAGCTTTGTAAATACCTCGTCATCATCAACTGTGCATGTGAAAAAGCAGAGATGCTAATAACCGCATCAATATCGTTACGTTTAGAAGCCTCAAACAATACCGCACCTGCCCCTACTGAGTGCCCTAATAAAGCCATTTTCCTTGATAACTTTGGATGCTCTTTTTTCAACCAATCCAATGCAGTAGATAAATCTTCTGCAAAACGAGGTAAGGATGAAAAGACGGCAGAATCACTTTTCCCATGATTACGAGAATCAAGCAATAAAACATTCATCCCAGCTTTATGAAATGGAATTGCCAATGGCAACATCAACTCCGTATTACCACCCCAGCCATGCAAAATAACCAAGGTTTCATCCGAACCTGCCACAGGCAACAACCAACTATGCAATTTTTTACCTGAAGCGTTTGGAATAAAAGCCTCAACAAAGTCAATCTTAAAATCCTTAGGCGTTTTACTTTGTCGGTTTCTAGGCGCGCGAAAGCCAATGTGCAATACAGCAAAAAACAAGATAATAATAAGAACGACAACAAGTAGAACAAGGGATAGAAATGTCATAACAAGAAAAACTATTAAAGACTATAGATTCACGGAATTTTACATTCACTGACCCGCTATCGCACGAAATAGCGCCACATAATTTTCATGTGGTGAACTACCATCACTTCGCTTTTGACGAAATTTTCTATTACCCGCTGTTCTTACTACCACAGTATGTGTTGTCGGATTAATGTAGAGATACTGACCATAAACACCACGCGCTATAAAATCACCACCATTTTTATCGGAATCAGGTGGAATCCACCATTGATATCCATAATCCCACCCATCGTCATTTGTAGCTTTTGGTGCACTAGCGGTTGTCGATTGTACAATCCAATTTTCGGGTATTATTTGTTTACCGTGCCACATTCCTTTGTCTAAAATCATTTGTGCAAAACGTGCATAATCTCTGGTCGTTATATTTAAACCACCCAAAGCAAATGCATTTCCTTCGCTGTCAGTCGAGTAATAAGGGGATCGTTCAAAGCCAATTGGCTCCACTATTTTCTCACCTACGTATTGTATCAAGCGTTTTCCTGTCGCTGCGCGTAGCACCATCGAAAGTACATGTGTATCAATAGAGACATATTGTCTTGCAACGCCCTGCTCTCTTTCTCGATCTTTTACATCAGCAGAAAATTCATCCATTGATCCGCCAATAGCTAGTACTCGCCCCATCTTTTTAATGTCTGACCAAAAGTCTAAATAGTTTTCATCAAACTTTACGCCTGATGACATATTCAACACATTACGAACAGTCACACCGCTGTAGGCTGATTTTTTAAAGGCTGGCACATATTTATCTACAGGGTCATTTATATTGATTAATCCCTCTTGTACTGCCACACCAAAAGCGGCAGAAAGAAATGATTTTGCAATTGACCATGAAATTCTCAAATCATCGGGCTTGGTATCCAGATAATAGCTTTCATAAGTGACTAAGCCATCTTGCACGACCATAAATGAGGTTGTTCGGCTTTCATCTAGCCAAACACTGGTTGATTTTTCCTTCCCAGATTGTGAATATGTTTTAGGTAAGGGTTTTAGAGCTATATCCCAAGGTTCAACATCACCATTTTCTACAATAGGAGAAAAAGCAAAGGCTCCTTTCATATTTGAGAAGTTGGCAACGATTTTTTCTTCTGCAAAAAGCGTATTTACCGCATGAAGGCGTTTGAGACGATCAATATTAAATGCAACAAAGACTAAACCAATAATAATGACTATAGTAAGGCTTACCCCAAAGACTTTTAATACTTTTTTCATAATTAACTCTATTTTTCATCGTGGATGATATTGATAAATATAGCCTATTTGGATAGTAATATTGTACCACCCCCCCTGTTTTTCGATGATTTGTATATTTAAACAACTATTCTCTATACATAAATACCCTCTAGATATCTAACACAGCAACAAAAAAGGCGATCACTTTCATGATCGCCTTAATATATGGTGGGCCTGGAAGGACTCGAACCTTCGACCAATAGATTATGAGTCTTACCGTCGTGATATTTACCTACTTATACCGAAGCATATTAAAATAGATAAAACAATCACTTATGCTATAATCACCTTATACCGAGTTATACCTAAACAGCCCTGAATTTAGCCCTAGGGTAGCAAATAGGTAGCAAAAGTAGCAAAAGTAGCAAAACGGAGATTAAGACATGAGTAAGGTTGATACGAAATTCAAATTTACCAAGCGCAAGCTGGAATCATTAAAGCCTGCTGATAAAACTATTACCTATCACGATACCGTGACCACAGGTTTAAAACTCTCTGTCTCAAAAGCTGGCACATATACTTTTTTCATCTACCGAAAGATTAAAGGCAGACCTGAACGCATTAAACTAGGCAACTTTCCAAGCATGACAGTAGAACAAGCCCGAATATCTGGCAGTGATGTTAATGCTCAAATTGACAGGAAAAATAATCCTAACGATGCTAGACGTGCCGAACTATCAGAAATCACCTTAAAAGAGTTATTTGATGATTATTTAGAACTTCATGCAAAGCCACATAAGAAGTCATGGCGAAATGATGAAATGAATTATAAGAACCATCTTAGCCATTGGAATAGTCGCAAGCTATCCACTATCAAAGCATTAGATATAAAAAGGCTACACAATAAAGTTGAAAAGGAATCAGGGGGCTATCAAGCAAACCGTGTTCATTCATTGATTCGCAGTATGTTTTATAAAGCGATTGATTGGGAGCATTACCAAGGCAACAATCCCGCCAAAGGAGTTGAACGATTCGTAGAACATTCAAGAGAGCGCAAGCTGGAAGCCGAAGAACTAAAAGCATTCTTTAAAGCAGTATCAGAGGAGCAGAACGACGTTATAAGAGATTATATTCTGATTAGCTTACTAACAGGCGCGAGGCGTTCAAACGTGCTTAGTATGGAATGGAAAGAGCTACACCTAGAACGTGCTGAATGGGTTATCCCTGCTGAAAAAATGAAAGGTGGTAAAGAACAAACCCTGCCACTAACCCATGAAGCTATGCAAATATTAAAAGAACGCAAACCAAATAAAAAAAGTAAGTTTGTATTTACAAGCAACGGCAAAACAGGACACCTAGTAGAACCCAAAAAAGGTTGGGTACGCATTCTTAAACGCGCTGGTATTGAAAACCTACGCTTGCATGATCTAAGGCGCACACTAGGAAGCTGGCAAGCCAGAACAGGTGCAAGCCTAGCGATTATAGGCAAAACACTTGCACACCAAGATCAAAAGACAACAGCAATTTATGCAAGATTAGACAATGACCCTGTACGCGAATCAATGGAGAAGGCTACCAGTGCAATGATGAATGCTGGCAAACAAGGTGCTGAAATTATACCGATTAAGAAACAAGCTAAATAACACCTATCTAATTAATATTTACAAAAGTGTACATACAAACTATGATAATAGAATGGGATGAAACCAAAAATAGGATTAATCAAAAAAACCACGGCTTAGACTTTGAACTAGCCCAACAGGTTTTTGATGACCCTTTACAAATTAGTAAGCAAGATCGTCATACAAATGGAGAAGAACGCTGGCAGACCCTCGGAAGTATTGGAGGACTAAGCATACTGTTAGTGGCGCATACCATTAATGATGATGAAGGCAACGAAGTCATAAGAATAATATCTGCAAGAAAAGCAACCAAACATGAGAAAAAGCATTATGAACAATCTAACTAAAGCCCAAAGAAAGCAACTAAAAGCATTAGAAGCAATGCCAGATAGTGAGATTGATACCTCTGATATTCCAGAAATAACAAACTGGGATAATGCCGTGGTGGGTAAATTTTACCGACCTATTAAAAAGCCTGTAACCATACGCCTAGATTCTGATGTGATTGAATGGTTTAAAACTCAAAATGGCAAATATCAGAGCAATATCAATCAAGCCTTGCGCAAATACATGAAAGATCATCTTACACATGCCGAATAATCAACTAAAAAAGCGTTTAGACAAAGACAGAGTAATGACCAGTATCACGCCAAGGATACCTGTAGACGTTGTTGATGATCTAAAGAAAGTAGCACCGTTATTAAGCTTTTCAGGCTATCAAGCCTTACTTAAAGCCTATGTAGGTCAAGGGTTAAGAGAAGACCTTGAAAAGCTCGATAGTGATTCAGTAACGGCATTAGTCACCAGCCTTAAAAAGCATGGTATTAGCGAGAATACAATTAACGAAGCGTTGGCTGATGTAGCCCACGGCTAAACCAAGTTTGCACTGCCTAGGGTAGCCCCTGAAAACCGTAAACCTAACAACTGGTAGTGCAATTTTATTTTAGGTAAAGCATGAGAGGTTATGCTTGTGATTGAAACGACCGTAAATTGGTATAAGTATGGGAAAATAAAAAACATAGCCCTAGAATATGCTTGTGGCTTGCTTGCTGGAATTGATCTGCCTATTTTTAATACTTGGTTAAGGCATTATACTGAAAGATATGACAATGGACGAATAAAGCTCGTTGACGCTAACCATGAACAGCTGGTTAAACTCGAAAGCATAATAGCCGTTACAGAAAACCATATTGCATCTAACAGCTTTATAAAAATAGAAATAAAAAGAGTTGCCGATAGTGAATTACAAACATTCTACCCTCACGAAAAAATCCCAAAAGGTAAATTTGCAGGTATTAGAGTTGTAGACCTTGCAGAATTTGGAACATGGGCTAAATCAGCAGGCTATGACTTACCGCCTGAATTTCCTATTGCTGATAACCCTACAGAGTTAAATATCAATTCACCTACCACAGAAGAACCAGTACCAGAATTATACAAACCAGAATCACAAAAACTATGGATGAAATGGGTAATCGAAAATAAAGGTCTTGATGAATATGGAAAAGTAAAGCCTCGATTCAGGGCTGGTTTTTTAAGAGAAGGTAAGGAAGGATTCAGTCAAGGGACATTGGCTAAACTCTATGATTCAGTCATTCAAGACTATAAAAGTTAGTCTAGTTTAGTGTGTTTTAGTCTTGTGGTTTAGTCTATTTAAACCCTGAAATATGCTTATGATGGGCAACCATGTTTTTAACCACATGGAGCAATACCCGAATGAGTAAAGAATTCACACCCGAAAAAGTAACAGAAATCAAAACGCAAATAGTCGAAGCATTAGGACTTGCGCGCACACCTGTAAATCTAACACCGAGCCAAGCAAGTGAGGTACTGGACACCTCAATAAATACTTTATCCGTTTGGAGAACTACAGGACGTTACAACCTACCCTATACCAAAGTATCAAGGCGTGTTGCATATCCCATTAATGGAGTAGCTGAATTCTTGCTACGTCGCACTGTGAACCATACAGGTGAGGAGGTATAGCGTAATGAATAAAAATAAGCACACGCTCCCCGCCACAGAGAGCGCACACCAAAACAGACCGCAATATTATAGCATCGCTAAATCGGTAAAACTTACGCCTGATGAATATACAGCGATAGAAAAGTTAATACCTGAAAGCTCTCACCAATTCAGGCGCATGGTCAAACATGTAGCATTTAACCCTGATACACAAAC
>JALSLX010000066.1 GCA_026988095.1 Thiotrichaceae bacterium | reverse complement strand
ATAGCATCGCTAAATCGGTAAAACTTACGCCTGATGAATATACAGCGATAGAAAAGTTAATACCTGAAAGCTCTCACCAATTCAGGCGCATGGTCAAACATGTAGCATTTAACCCTGATACACAAACCACCCTACAGAATTAATAACCGTTTTGGTGAACGCTCTAATCAATATTTATGGGGCTTATATCGTACAGGTGAAGTATGAACTTTGAGTTTTACAAAAAGGTACTTGCCTTACCCTTAAAATCCACAATGAAAGGCGTTTTAAGAACTCTTGCGTATCATTGCAACCCTGATGTAGATAACTTGTGTATTCCAAGCTGGGACACGATACAGAATGAATCAGGCGTTAGTCGTGATGTTATTGGCGAATCTTTAAAAGTTGCTAAAGAGATCGGTATTATCGACTACCGCCATCGAGGGGATATTGAGACAGGCAAAAAAGCGAATGAATACTTTTTCAAGTTTGAAGGTATTAAGTTTTACAAAAGTCACGGCAAATGGAAAATATCTGCTGATACTCAAAAGCAAATTAAAGAATCAATCGCCAATGCAAAGCTAATTATTAAAAAAGAAGATAGAAGTAATGGTAAAAAACCACGTACTGCATTCCCCGATAAATCCAGATACACGACTGGCACGATAAATCCAGATAGTGGACTTATCGAAAGTCTCAAAAATCCAGATACTGGACTATCCTACACACAAGGGCTAGAGGGGTATTCGAAAAGTCCAGATACACGACTGATAAATCCAGATAGCGGACTAGAAGTAATAGAGACAGAGATGCTACCAACAAGAGCATCCACGCAAACAGCCATTGAGCCTTGTAATAAGAAAAGTCAAAAGACGGTTTGGCATGAAAAAAAATATAACCCTGTTTCAAACAATGAGCATGATTCACAAAACAACACACTTGCACAGGAAAATCCCTCCAAGCAAAGTAATGAAGAATGGTTAGCAGATTATGATAGTCATTAAACAACCAAAGGAAAGTAAACAATGAAAAGCTACATCATACAAATTGAAGAAACCAACAAATCAGATCAAGAGAATCTACTGCAGATCATAAAGTTACTGGCAAAGGCTGGCATCAAAACAAAATCAGCAGGGGTTCAGCAGATGAAAACAATTAACTTAAAAAAGAGGTCTAATCATGGCAGGTGAATTAGAAATTAAAATAAAGAAAGACGAATGCAAAAAAACAGCCTTTGCTAGAACTGTAATGTCACCTAATACACGTCATGCGATAACGTCGGAGTTCTTTACATCTACAACAGGAGGAAGAGATCAGCATGATACAAAATCAACAGATAATGAAATTCAAAGAAGAATAGAAAATGTTAAAAATGGTGATATGTCTGATATTGAAGCAACGCTGGTTGCTCAAACAATTACATTAGATGCAATATTTCATGAAATGGCTTACAGAGCATCTTTGAATATGGGAGAACATCTGCAAGCAACAGAAACTTATATGAGAATGGCATTAAAATCGCAAGCTCAAAGTAGATGCACCATTGAAGCATTAAATGAAATGAAGAACCCAAAAAGTATAACGATTACTAAACAAGCCAATATTTCAGATCAGCAAATTGTTAATAATGGAACTATGAATACAGGTTCTACTCACGCGGGGGAAAATGTAAAGGAATCAAACGAACTATTATTATCAGAGGTAAAGCATGAGACAGTGGACAGCAGAACAAAGACAAGCCCAAAGAGAGCTAATACAGCGAGTAAAGCCGTGGAAACTATCAACAGGCGCAAAAACAGCAAAGGGAAAGGCTAGAAGCTCACAGAATGCTTTTAAACATGGCGCAAGATCAAAAGAGCAGATAAAACTTACAAAACAAGTTAATGAACTAATAAGACAAAGTAAGGAAGTTAATAGTGCCTGCTTTGATTATTAAATAAAAGGGGATTTGTAAGTCCCTAAAAAGGGCATTGAATGATAGAGCCTCAACTAAACATCGGGGCTTTTTTTGTGCCTAAATAAACAATAGAGAAATAGCGCGAATTTGAACCTAGGGTAGCAAATAGGTAGCAAAATAAAAAAGGGCTACAAGCTAAAAACCTGTAACCCTTTGATTTATATGGTGGGCCTGGAAGGACTCGAACCTTCGACCAATAGATTATGAGTCTACTGCTCTAACCAACTGAGCTACAGGCCCTTTAAAACTGACTTAAGAAGCACCTGCATCTTTGTCTAATTCTAAGAAGCTGCGTAGCATATCTGATCGACTCGGATGACGCAATTTTCTTAGCGCTTTTGCTTCAATTTGTCTGATTCTTTCTCGCGTTACGTCAAATTGCTTCCCTACTTCTTCCAAAGTATGGTCAGTATTCATATCTATTCCAAAACGCATTCTCAATACTTTAGCTTCACGTGGGGTCAAACTACCTAAAACATCACGTGTACTTTCACCCAATCCTGTTGACGTTGCTGAATCGACTGGCGACTGTACATTACCGTCTTCGATGAAATCACCTAATGATGAATCTTCGTCATCACCGATTGGGGTTTCCATAGAGATGGGTTCTTTAGCAATTTTCATTACTTTTCGAACCTTGTCTTCTGGCATTTCCATTTCAACGGCAAGTTCTTCTGGTGTGCCTTCTCTGCCTTTTTCTTGCAGTAGCTTACGTGAGATGCGGTTTAGCTTATTGATCGTTTCGATCATGTGAACAGGGATACGAATTGTACGTGCTTGGTCAGCGATTGAACGCGTGATTGCCTGACGAATCCACCATGTTGCATAAGTTGAGAATTTGTAACCACGACGGTATTCAAACTTGTCTACCGCTTTCATCAAGCCGATATTACCTTCTTGAATTAAATCTAAGAATTGTAAACCACGGTTGGTATATTTCTTCGCAATTGATATTACCAAACGTAAATTAGCTTCTACCATTTCTTTCTTAGCACGACGCGCTTTTGCCTCACCTACTGAGACGGTACGATTGATCTCTTTGATTTGTGTAATCGATAATCGTGTTTCTTTCTGTAACTTTATAAGCTGGTTTTGATTAAAGAGAATATCATCTCTAAATGGAGCTATTGCTTCTTCGTAATCAGGGTTCTCTTTAATGTAATCATTTAACCACTCAAGATTTACTTCATTTTGTGGGAATGTAGTAATGAAATCCTTACGTGGCATTGCTGCTTTTTGCACACAAAATTTCATAATCTGACGTTCGTGACCACGAATACGATCAATTATATGATGTAGCTGTGAGCCTATTTCTAAAATAACAGGTTGTGTTAATTTAAATTCAAGCAGTTTGCGTCCTTGCTCAGCACGCATTTCTTCGTATAGCTCTATATCACCATTTTCACAAGCCTGACAAGCTTGAACATAAAAATCATTTAGCTCTGCAAATTTTTCTTTTGCTATTTCAGGATCAGGGCCTAAATCTTCTGGCTCTTCCTCTTCTTCTTCACCATTATCTATCGCTTCTTGCTTTGCTTTTTCTGCTGCTTCGCGAGTTTCTGCCGTTACGATTGGCGCAGGCTCAGGAATAACGTGTCTCTCTGCATCAGGGTCTACAAAGTCGCTAATAATATCGGTAAGACGCTTTTCTTCTGCTTCAACTTTTGCATAATAATCAAGCAGATATTCAGCAGATGCAGGGAAGACAGAAAGTGCAGTTAATACTTCAAACAAGCCTTCTTCGATACGAATTGCAATTTGAATCTCACCTTCACGCGTTAGTAGCTCTACTGTACCCATTTCACGCATGTACATACGAACAGGGTCAGTAGTGCGACCAAAGTCATTATCAACACTGGTTAGTGCAGCTGCAGCGGCTTCTACCGCCTCATCATCCGTATCGGTTGTTTCTTCGGTAAGCGCCAAACTATCTTGATCAGGTGCTTTTTCATAAACAGTAATACCCATATCGCCAATCATGGTGACAATTTCTTCAATTTGCTCTGGGTCTACAATAGAATCAGGAAGGTGATCATTTACTTCTGTATAAGTAAGGTAGCCTTGTTCTTTGCCTTTAAGGATTAACGTTTTTAGACTTGATACTTGTTGGTTTTCAGGAGTATCTCCTTCTGCACCCTCAGCACTTCCTTCTGTCTGTTCAGGATTCTCTCCAAGTGCTTCTGCTTCTAATGCCTTATCTTCTTTAGTTGCTTTTTTAGTCATAAATTCTATGTGCCTATTCCTTTTTAGCATAAAAGTTAATTTAAAGCCTTTTATGCAAAATTTTTATAACATCTGCAAAAATTAGCCGCGCATTATATCACAGTGATCTACTCAACAATGTATCCATATTGAGAGAGACTTAACTAATTTATTACCAGTATTGTTATTTTTGCTGTAGTAAAAACAGTAATTCTTGCTTTTCTTGATCGTTTAAACCACCCGTGCGTTCTTTATGGAGCAAGCTTTCGACTTTGATTTCATTTGCCCTTTTATGTATATGCTTTAAGCAGTCCTCGAATTCACATCGCAGAACCTCTTCATCATCAGATTCTGGTTGCCATTTCATCAGGAGTATCAGTGGGGCTTCAAATTCGGTATTTCTCCACCTTTCTAGTAGAGCCGCTGCATTTATATTGGGACTCTCTTGTAAAGTTTCAATGAGTGTAGTCAATAAATCTGATCCTGGCAGTTTTGAGAGCACAATTTGTTCAATATTTTCGACAAATTGCACTAGATCTGGCTTAGATAACAACAAACTGATCGCATAACGAATGGGTGTTTGCCTGACTTCACGGTTACTTAGTCGTGATACGGATCTGCTAGGTTCAAAGTGCTCGTCAAAATATGGCTCACTTGGATAACTAGATTGTTGATTATTTTGATAATTGCTTTCAGGCTGGGATATTCTTTTTAATAAAGTGCGTTCATCTATATTAGTCTGCTTTGCGAGGCGACTGACTAACTGATCTTTAATTAAAGTATCAGGCATTTTATGAAGCAGCTTTGAGGCTTCTTGGATGAACCTTGATTTACCTTCATCCGATGTAATATTAAAGCGATCATGTAAGTTTTCTGAAAAATATCCTGTTAACGATAATGCTTCATCAAATGAGGCTTCAAAGGCTTCTTGACCAACCTTTCTGACTTGCGTATCCGGGTCTTCACCATCGGGTAAAAACAAGAATTTAATTTCTTTACCATCCTGCATCACTGGCAAAGCATTTTCTAAGGCGCGCCATGCTGCCTCTCGCCCTGCTCTATCGCCATCAAAACAAAAAATCACTTCGGGTACAGCTCGGAATAATTGCTTGATATGATCTTGCGTGGTTGCTGTGCCTAGCGTTGCAACCGCATACGATACACCGAACTGTGCCAGTGCAATCACATCCATATAGCCTTCTACCACAACAATACGATCCAAATTTTTGGTATGCATACGTGCTTCATAAAAACCGTAAAGCTCAGAGCCTTTATGAAATACGCTGGTTTCTGGTGAGTTAATGTATTTGGGTAGATCATCGCCTAATACACGCCCACCAAAACCGATGGTTTGACCTTTGCGATTACGAATCGGGAACATAATACGATCACGATAACGATCGTAGGTTTTTATATTATTGGGGTCATCGTCATTCTTGATGACTAGTCCAGAATCTACAAGCTGTTGCTCTGGGTAGTTTTTTAAAAAGGGTTTATAGAGATTATCCCAGCCTGCTGGTGAATATCCGATACCGAAACGCTTGCTGACCTCACCACTAAGATCACGACCTTTGAGATAATTGACCGCTTTATCAGAGCCTTTAAGTTGCAGCTGATAAAACTCGCTAGCATCTTGCAGCAAGGTAAATAAATCTTTGCTGCGTTGTTGCTGCTCTTTATTCGGTGCTTTTCCACCCGCTTCACGCGGAACGGTGATACCCAGAGATTCTGCCAACGATTCAATCGCTTCTACAAATTCCAAATGCTCATATTCCATCAGAAATGAAATAGCAGAGCCATGTACACCACAACCAAAGCAATGATAAAACTGCTTATTTGGGCTTACAGTAAATGAGGGGGTTTTTTCATTATGAAAGGGACAACAAGCGGTATATTCACGCCCCTTTTTTTTAAGTGGCACACGCGCATTGATAACATCGACAACATCAGCTCGAATGAGCAGTTCATCAATAAATTCGCGGGGGATTCGTCCGTATGCCATCGATTATGGGTACTTTGATTAGATCTTAATTAGAGAAAGAATAAACCAGTTTGAATATAGATCAAAATAGCTAAAAAGACTTGAAAACAGGATCATCTAAGCCCACCCCCCCTCTTTTTCGATGTTTTGTATAATCTACAGTCATATTAACTGCTCAGATTGCTTCTAAAGTTTGCCAGATCGAGGCGGAAAATTTGAGCTAGCAACTGCTAGTGATGATTTTTCAACGGAGAGCTGGCAAATTTTAGAAGTAAGCTGTGCTGTTAATTAGCGAGGTAAAGAGGTGTATCCCATTAAATACTCATCAACCGCATAAGCACACTGGCGACCTTCACGAATAGCCCAAACTACCAACGATTGTCCACGGCGCATATCACCTGCGGCAAATACTTTTTTCATTGAAGTGGTATACGCTTTTCGACCTTCAGTTTCACCTTTAACATTTCCGCGACCATCAAGCTCTACGCCTAATTCTTCAATCATGCCTTCGTGTACTGGGTGAACAAAACCCATTGCTAATGTTGCAATATCAGCTTTTAGTTCAAACTCAGAACCTGCCACTTCGCTCATCTGCCAGTTGCCTGTTTCGTCTTCTGCCCATTCAACTTTAATACACTTTACGGCTTTAAGATTACCTTCTCCATCATTTACAAATTCTTTTGATGCAACTGAAAACATGCGTTCACACCCTTCTTCTTGCGAGGTTGAAGTGCGCATTTTATTCGGCCAATATGGCCACTCCATGCTTTTATCTTCTTTCTCTGGAGGCTGTGGTAAAATCTCTAGTTGTGTAATGCTCGCCGCGCCGTGACGGGTTGATGTACCGATACAATCCGAACCTGTATCACCGCCACCGATAACGACTACGTGTTTGCCTTTTGCAGAGATAACCTGATCTTCACCATGAATGCCTTGCACCCATTTTGTATTCGCCTTTAAAAAGTCCATAGCATAGTAAACGCCGTTTAAATCACGACCTTCAATCGGTAGATCACGTGGCTTTTCTGCACCACCTGTTAGTGCAACCGCATCAAAATCTTCTAGCAATTGTTTAGCGGGTATATCTACTCCAATATGAGTATCAGTACGGAACTCTACACCTTCTGCACTCATTTGCTCCATACGACGATCAAGTAGCTTTTTATCTAGCTTAAAATCAGGGATACCAAAACGCATTAAGCCGCCAATTTTTGACTCTTTTTCAAACAGTACGACATCGTGACCTACACGTGCAAGCTGTTGTGCTGCAGACATGCCTGCAGGACCTGAACCTACAACCGCAACCTTTTTACCAGTTTTATGCGCCGCAATTTCTGGCTTTATCCAACCATTCTCAAAGCCTTTATCAACAATCGCACATTCGATAGTTTTAATAGTTACCGAATCATCATTAATGTTTAAGGTACAAGATTCCTGACACGGCGCAGGACAGATTCGACCTGTAATTTCAGGTAGATTATTGGTTGAATGCAAGGTATCCAATGCATCTTGCCATTCACCGCGATAAACCTGATCATTCCAATCTGGGATCATATTATTCACGGGGCAACCGCCACCGTTTGTGCCATCGTGACAAAAAGGAATTCCACAATCCATACAGCGCGCGCCTTGCGTGCTCAGCTCTTTTTCATCAAGTGGCTGTACAAATTCGTGAAAATGTACGATGCGCTCTTCTACTGACCCATAAACTCTGTCTTGACGAGGAAACTCTTTAAAACCTGTTGCTTTACCCATTTTAGTGTCCTCTCCTTTACGCCGCAGCTTTGTTTTTAGATTGCTCTTCAAGTGCATTGCGATAATCCACTGGCATAACTTTTATAAATTGTGGCAGATAGGTTGCCCAATCATCTAGAATCATCTGCCCACGTTTGGAGCCTGTGTGCTTCACATGATTTTCGATCGTTGTTTTTAAACGTGTTTCATCCGCTTGCAAGAAATCTGAGACATCAACTGTGCCAACATCCGCTTTCAAGTTATTCAATTCAACCATTTCTGTATTACACAAATTAGCAAAGTTAGCTTTTTCATCCAGTACATAAGCAAAGCCACCCGACATACCTGCTGCAAAGTTACGCCCTGTTTCACCTAAACAAACAACCATTCCACCCGTCATGTATTCACAACCGTGATCGCCCAAACCTTCAACTACTGCCGTTGCGCCAGAGTTACGAACACAGAAACGTTCACCGCCAACACCATTAAAGTAGGCTTCACCTGCGATAGCTCCGTAAAGAACAGTGTTACCGACGATGATATTTTCATCAGCATTTTCGATCTTACAGTTTTCTGGCGGATGAATAATAATCTTGCCACCAGACAAACCTTTGCCGACGTAATCATTACCTTCTCCTGACAATTTGAGCGTTACGCCCTTCGCCGTCCATGCTCCAAATGATTGACCTGCCGTACCTGACACATTGATTTTAATCGTATCGTCTGGCAAACCTTTGTGACCGTATTTTTCAGCCACACGACCTGACAGCATTGTGCCAAAAGTACGGTTATGGTTTTGAATATCAATATCGATATTCACTTTTTCACCATCATCTAATGCACTTTGCGCCAACTTGATTAGTTCGTTATCCAGAGCCTTATCAATACCATGATCCTGCCCCATCGTATGATGCTCATCATCATGCGAATCTGCTTTGGGTTTTGCTAACAACGCGCTGTAATCAAGACCTTTTGCCTTCCAGTGATCAATTGCAGATTTCATGCTTAGCTTGTTTGATTGCCCAACCATTTCAGCAACGGTACGGAAACCAAGCTTTGCCATTAGCTCACGCATTTCTTCAGCAACGAAGAAGAAGTAATTAATAATATGCTCTGGCTTACCCGTAAACTTTTTACGCAATTCAGGGTCTTGTGTAGCAACACCGACAGGACAGGTATTGAGATGACACTTACGCATCATCAAACAACCTTCGGCAATTAATGGCGCGGTTGCAAAACCAAATTCATCTGCACCTAGCAAAGCTGCGATAACAACATCGCGACCTGTTCGTAAACCGCCATCTGCTTGCACACAAACACGGCTACGGAGTTTATTCATCACAAGCGTTTGATGCGTTTCTGCTAAACCAAGCTCCCAAGGAGAACCCGCATGGCGAATAGAGGTTAATGGTGAAGCACCTGTTCCGCCATCAAAACCAGAAATCGTTAGATGATCAGCATGTGCTTTAGTCACACCTGCTGCAACTGTTCCTACACCCACTTCAGAAACTAATTTAACCGAAATTCGTGATTTAGGATTTACATTTTTCAAATCGTGGATCAGCTGAGCCAAATCTTCAATCGAATAAATATCATGATGCGGTGGTGGTGAGATTAAACCAACGCCCGGTGTTGAGTGACGTACACGACCAATCTGCTCATTAACCTTATGACCCGGTAATTGCCCACCTTCGCCGGGTTTTGCACCCTGCGCCATTTTTATTTGAATATCATCGGCATTGACCAAGTATTCTGTTGTCACAC
>JALSLX010000065.1 GCA_026988095.1 Thiotrichaceae bacterium | reverse complement strand
GGTTAGGTAATAAATTTAAAGCACACCCCCCCACTTTTTCATCATTTTGTGTTGAACCACAGATAGACACGGATAAACACAGATAAGCCTTATTCATCACCATCTCCAAGTTCCGTATGCGTACCCACGCAGGAGCATGGGTACGAGGATAAACTAAACTTCACAGGTAAAACCCCGCTCGTTCCCACGCTCCGCGTGGGAATGCATACCAAACTCACCATTGCCGTCAAATCTCCAATAATCCCTGTTGCCCCAAGTAATCTCTTGCACTGGAATAACGCCAATGTTCTGCTTTTTCAATATATCCACGTTTAACGGGGTTAAGGTGAATATAGTCAACTTTTTGTCGCATCATGTCATCATTTTGAATCAGTTCAGGGTGTACGCCTTCTTGCCAAAATTGGTAAGCACGATCTTGTTTATGGGCTTTTTTATAAAAGGCTAATTGTTCTAAAATTTGCTTCACATTATTTTTTGCTAGGTATTGAATCATTTGTTTTGCGGTATACGATTTGAAGCGGGCAATATCATGATCTAGGTTATTGCTTTGTAGTACAAAATGGCAGTGATTCTCTAAAATCACATAGGCGTATACTTTTAAGCCGTCTTTGGATAGAAACTTTAGCGATTCGAATAGAATATTAACGGTTTCTGGGCGAGTGAAAACGGGTATCCAATGTAATACGGTGAGTGTAATAAAGTGAGGTTGTTTGGGGTTGGTTATTTTATAGCGACTTCTTCCCATTATTTAAGCTCCGTATGCATTCCCACGCAGGAGCGTGGGAACGAGGCGGTTGGTCTCTCGCTGGCTGCCTGAACCGAGTTCGACCATTTTCCCAACATCAGCAAAATGGTCGGGAATGGCATGGTCTGATAGTTCACAAGCCGTTTTTGCCTTAGAGATGACGTTTAGAAAGTTATCCCATTTGGTATAGCCGGGTAAATGCTGTAAATCACGTGCTAACCAGTATTCAATGCCGTTTTCGGTTTGTTGTGCATGACCTTCAAAAGAGTCGGTCATAATGGCTATTTGGTCGTTTTTCATTATTCGTATGCCTCCAAGCCTGATATATCATGCCCATTGGCTAGTTTATGTAATAGAGGGGTTAGGTCTTCCATTAATGCGAGTTCTTTTTGTGTGCGCTCTTTCCAGCCTAGGTCTAGCGGCGCGAGTAAGTCGCCGAGTTGTTCGCCATCAAATATCATACGATCCATAATACTATCAACAAAGCTTTTTAGTGCTTCGGTTTCTAGTGTGAAGTCTTCGGCTATTTTTATTAGTTGGTTATTGAGTTTATTCGTTTTGAAATTTTCATAACCTTGGCGAATTTCTTGTACTTTAAGGGGTTTATTGGTGTCGAGGCTCTCAATAAATTCTTTTATTTCGTTACGTTCATCCATTAAGTTTGATGAGGATGCGATTGAGTCAATTAGCTGATCGCGTGTCATTTTTTGTTTTTCAGGTTCGCTTTGGGTGTATCTGGCAATCAGCTCCATGATGTAATCGTAATCAATCTTGGCGGAGGCGAATAAAACAAATTCAAAATCAAGTTGTTGTATCGGGTCATCTTCACCTGTCGCGTTGCTGCCTTTATTTTGCTGGGTTCTTAGTCGTTCAGCCGTGTCCAGATACATGCTTTTAAAGGCGCGTAGTTGGTCTTCGGGGATGACTTGTTCTATCTTTTCAGATTCCTCTTGCTTAAGGTCAGTATATTGATCAAGTTGTGTTTTTAATCTTTGTACTTCTTTAAAAACATTAATGAATTGGCTACGTGCTTGATCACCTTTGAGGTTATTCACCTGTTCTGGTTTTGGCTCTAAGCCTTGTGATTGCATAAATTGGTCAAGGTTTTCTACGGCTGTCTCCAGTTTGTTGATAACTTTGGGGGCGGAGTCTACAAGCCACACCTCTTTGGCACGGTTGGCATCTTTTCCTGAGAACAGTTTAATGGCTTTGTTTACTTCTTTTTCTTGTCCGCGAAAATCTAAGATATTACCCCAAGGCTTGGTATCGTTTAATACGCGGTTGGTACGTGAAAAGGCTTGAATTAAACCGTGGTACTTAAGGTTTCTATCGACATATAGAGTATTCAGATATTTAGCATCAAAGCCTGTGAGTAGCATTTCCACAACGATGACAATATCTATTTTCTTTTTGTGCGGATAATCCCGATTAGGGTATTGCTGGTCTTTAATACGTTTTTGTACATCTTGATAGTAAAGGTCAAAGCGGTTTATATCGTGGTTTGTGCCGTATTGGGTATTGTAGTCATTAATGATTGCGGTGAGTGCTTCCTTCTTTTCATTTGGTTCTTCTTCGTTATCCGCTTTTTCTTGTGGTAAATCTTCTTGTAGTTGTTTGATGTCTTTTTTATTTTTATCATCATCACTGAGTGCTTTTGTGGGAGGGGAAAACACACAGGCAATATTCAGTGGTTTAAAGCCTTCGTTTTGTTCTTGATGTTGTGCTTGAATTTCTTTAAATAGACGATGGTATTCAATTGCATGGTTAATGGTGGCACTCGCAAGGATGGCGTTAAACTTGCTTCCTGCGGTAGCGGATGCGTGTTTTTCTAAGATGGCATTAACAACGGCTTCTTGTGAGACTTCTTCATTGGCTTTAATTTTTTTCTTGGGTTTATTTTTGTCTTCACCTTTGTAGTAGTCAATATGAAAACCCAGTACGTTTCGATCTTCAATAGCGTTTGTGATGGTGTAGGCGTGTAACTCTTGTTGAAAAATATCCTCGGTTGTTTTTAGTGAGGCAACTTTTCCTTCTATTTGTTGATAGGTAGCATTTTCTTCAAAAATTGGCGTTCCCGTAAAACCAAATAATTGGGCATTAGGGAAGAACTCTTTAATGGCTTTATGGTTTTCACCAAATTGTGAACGGTGACATTCATCAAATATAAAAACGATGCGCTCATTTCTCAGTGGTTCTAATTGCTCTTTGTATTTTTTCTTGTTGTTGCCATCAAGGGCGAGACCCAACTTCTGAATCGTGGTGACGATAACCTTGTCAGCATAATCAGTTGATAGCATTCGTTTTACCATAGATTTGGTGTTGGTGTTTTCTTCAACACAGCCTTCTTGGAACTTGTTAAATTCTTCTCTTGTTTGGCGGTCTAGGTCTTTACGGTCTACTACAAATAGACATTTTTTAATGTCATCATTATCTTTAAGCAGGGTTGATGCTTTAAAGGAGGTGAGTGTTTTACCGCTACCGGTGGTGTGCCAAATGTAGCCGTTGCCTCGGTTTTGCTGGATGCAATCGACAATCGCCTGTACTGCATAGATTTGATAGGGGCGCATGATCATTAGTTTTTGTTCGCTTTCTACCATTACCATGTAGCGACTGATCATCTCACCTAAGATGCATTTACTTAGGAAAGCATCGGAGAATTCATAGAGGTTATTGATTTTGTTATTGTCTTCGGTGGCGCATTCGTAAACGGGTAAAAAGCGTTCATCCACATCAAAGCTAAAATGTTTATTATGGTTGTTGGCGAAGTAACGAGTTTTGCTTTCATTACTCACTATAAAGAGCTGCATAAAACAAAGTAGCGTACTGGTGTAGCTGTTGCCTGCATCGTTTTTATAATCGACAATTTGTTGCATAGCACGACTTGGGCTAACGTCTAATGTTTTGAGTTCAATTTGAACAACGGGTACGCCATTGATGAGTAGAATCACGTCATAACGATGAAAGCTTTTTTCTGTATCAATGCGTAGCTGGTTGATTACCTCAAAGCTATTTTTGCACCAGTCTTTGATATTGACGAGGGTATAATGAAGCGGTGTACCGTCGTCACGCTCGAAGCTGTTTGTTTCACGTAGTTTTTTGGCAGCAGCAAAAACGTCGGCACTAATGATTTGTTCACGTAGCCTTGAATACTCTGAATCGGTTAAATTGACTTTATTGAGTGCTTCAAACTTTGTTTTGAAATTGTTTTCTAGCGCTTCTTGTGTGCGGATGTCTTGGCGGTAAGTGTATTTAAGTTCTTCTAGTTTGTTAATGAGGCGTTGTTCAATTTGAGATTCTTTTGTTACCATGTGGTCGCCTTATTAAGTGAACTAGCAAAAATCAATAATAAAAATTTGTACTTAGATTGTATCTCAGACTACCTTAAGGAGAAACTGATCAAGTCAATTAGCTTTAGCTTGTCAAATCAGCTGATATTTTCCTACGCTAAATTCTAATTGACTTGATCAATCTCTCCTTAATAGAATTAATATCCTGAACAAATAAATTCTTTAATAGAAGGTATAGTATTATAGCATAGCAATTGTGTGTCTTAGTTTGAAAGGTGAATTAATGTCGTACACGAACAATGAAACAATTACCTCATATGATGGATTTCTGATGGTACACAACACTTGGAATTATATCAATATGCTTTCTACCCCCTCCTCCCGATGCCGTTAAATTAAGCCCTAAATGATTGATTGATAGAAGAAATAACACTCATCATACTGGTGAATACCAGTATCCATTTACGATCAGGCGATGTTTCAACCGTGGATTGCGGTCTTCACCGCAATGACGAGCTAACACTAGACTGTGTTGAACCTGCAAAAACAATGAATTGTAGCTTAATTCAACGGCATTGACCCCCTCCCTAGCCCTCCCCCTGCTAGGGAGAGGGGATTTATTATTCACTAGCTGATAATTACGGTACTAAAAACCTCCAACTAAAAGACAATATGATCACTAAATCTAGCAAAAACAAAACCAGTGTGTTTATATCATCCCCTTTCAAAACACAGCCAATATTACATATGTCAGAGTTTAAAAAAGGTGCTTTGGTTTACTACAAAAGTAAGCCTGCTATCGTAGAGTCCGTGAGTGACAAGATTGATATTTCATTTTTTAAAACCACTAAACGGGTGCGCGATAAAGACATCAAGCTCTTGCACCCTGGCCCCATTAGTGATGTAAATACACTTGATTTAGCGTTGCCCGAACCTCCTGAAACCTTGCATGAAACTTTAGAGTTAATGGAAGATGAAGCCATTTCGCTGAGTGAATTGTCTGATTTACTCTACGGCGAGTTTTCTCCACAAAGTGCTTGGTCTAGCTGGATGCTGGTGGTGGATGAGCTTTATTTTGAACCCGTAGCTGACAACAGCAAAAAAGACGAGCTTATAAAAGCGCGCCCGCTAGAACTCATTTCTTCTGATAAAGAAAAACGAGATTTAAAACTTAAACAGCAGGAATCATGGGATGCTTTAATCCAACGAATAAGTAGTGGAAGTATTGAAGAAGCGGATCACACCCACCTCGTTGAGGTTGAACAAGTCGCCTGCGGTGAGCGAGAAAACAGCAAGATACTAAAAACCATTGGCATCAAAGAGACAAAAGAAGCGGCGCACGCTTTGCTGATTAAACTTGGGTATTGGCCACAAAACTACAACCCTTGGCCCCGCCGTATGGGGGTTACTATGAATAATCCTGAAATAGCCATCCCTGATGCGATTGAAACTGAGCGACGTGATTTACGTCATCTAGAAGCGTGGGCGATTGATGATGTTGGCAACCAAGACCCTGATGATGCAATCTCGCTAGAGGGTAATCGTTTGTGGGTGCATATTGCGGATGTTTCGTCGCTGGTTACGCCAGATTCTGAGTTGGATGTTGAGGCTCGTTCTCGCGGTACTAATGTGTATTTGCCAGATCAAACTATCCATATGTTGCCTTCAGGCATTACCGAGAAACTTGGGCTTGGTTTGCAAGCACAAAGCAATGCGCTTTCGATTGGTTTTATTATTAATGAAACGGGCGAGCTTGAAGATATCGATATTTGCTTCTCAATTGTTAATGTCACGCGCACCACTTATGACGATGCCGACACGGAATTGGACAGCACCTTTGCGGCATTAAAAGCAGTGACAGAGCGTTATCACCAACGCAGATTTGATAATAATGCCGCGATGTTAGATTTGCCCGAGGTGAATATAAAGGTGGTTGATGGTGAGGTTTTCATACGTCCTTATGGGCGTGGTGGTAGCCGTGAAATTGTGACAGAGGCGATGTTAGCGACGGGTGAAGCGGTTGCACTGTTTGCACAAGAAAACAACATCCCTATTCCCTATGCTTATCAGCCCGAGCCTGAAGAAATTCAGCACCCGCAAAAAATGTCTGAGTATTATGCCTACCGACGTTGCTTTAAGGCATCTAGGCATACCACACAACCTGCGCCACACTTTGGGCTTGGTTTGCCCATGTATACGCGTGTCACTAGCCCTATTAGGCGTTATTTGGATTTGATTGTGCATCAACAGCTTCGATCATTTCTCACACAGTCGCACGATTTTCTTGACCACGAAGCGTTGGTAGAAAGAATTGGTTTAGCCGATGAAGGATCATTTGCAGCGCGTAAAGCAGAGCGAAATTCAAATCAGCATTGGAAGCTGTTATACCTTCAGCAGTTTAAAAAGAAGCAAGGTACTCTCCATAACAGTAATAATAACAGCAGTGAAAATGAGGATTGGAAAGGAGAAGCAATTGTCGTTATGCACGATGAGCGTAAGACTACGGTTGTTTTACCGGATCTTGCTTTAGAGCCTAAGTTACAACGTCAGGATATTGAATTAGATGAATCGCTGCTTGTACAGGTGCAATCTGTGAATATTCCTGAGTTACAGGCATTTTTTCGTGTAGTACAAGGTCATTAGAAAGAAAATCGCCTTCTTGTATTAATTGTTCCAAAAGTATTGGCATATTAGTGCCACATCTCCACACATCCTCTGGGTAGTCGTCGCTTCGCTCCAACATGGTCTCGCATCCGCTCGGCTCGTTGATTTGTATGTGATTTAGATTACAAATCATCGAAAAAGAGGGGGGGTGGTCATAAAAAACAGCTATAAATATGCTTTTTATAATAATTATCAACACAAAATAAGCCATCTGCTCTTGAAATTGACTCGTTACAATCTATAGTAATTGTATGGCTTATGATTTTTCATCAATAAGCTTGCTCATTTAATAAAAACAAAACGGAGATACAATAATGATCGATGTACAAGCAAGAAACTTTTCACTTACCGATGCAATTGATACTCACACCCGTGAAAAACTTGAACACATGATTCAGAATTTTGGTGATAGAATTTTAAAAATCACTGTGCATATGTCTGATGTTAACGGCCCTAAAGGGGGCATTGATAAACATTGTCATATTCATGTTGATATGAAAAAACTACCGACTGTAGTCATTGAAGATTCTCAAGAAAACTTGTACACCGCCATTGATAATGCTTGTCACCGCGCCGAACGTGCTGTGCGTAAGAGTATTGAAAAGGTACAAACGAAAGCACGCAATGTTGATAAAACAGCAATTAGCGAAATGTGACCTACTAAAAAATGCTAGATTCTATTAAAAACTATTTTGAAAAAAACTTTATGCCTGAATCACCTGCTCTCGCGGGTGACTCAAGCATAAATGACCCTCAACTTGCCCTTGCGGCTTTAATGATTGAAGTTGCAGAAGCTGATTATGAAGATGCGCCTGAAGAGCAAACAGCTATTTTAAATATTGTGAAGGCTTCGTTTAATCTAAAAGATAACAACGCAGAAGAGCTAATCCTACTTGCAAAATCTGCACATTCAAAATCTACTGATTACTTTCAATTTACTCGTTTAATCAATGACCATTATTCGGCACAGCAGAAAATTGATTTGATAGAGAATCTTTGGCGTATTGCATTTTCTGATCAAACTTTGGATAAATATGAAGAGCACGTAATTAGAAGAATCAGTGATTTATTGTATGTATCTCACAGTGACTTTATGGCGGCTAAGCTTCGTATACAAAGGTGATTAATAACGCTTGAGATAGCCCTACTAGAATTTATCTGTAAATATGATATTCTTTATGGGCATTTCTTTATAGGGATATATGTTTATCCCATGCGTTATTTTTATATCAAAGAGGTTCCCAGCAATGGCGACAGGTACAGTTAAATGGTTCAACAGCAGTAAAGGTTTTGGTTTTATTGCTCCTGATGATGGCAGTGATGATGTATTCGTTCACTTTAACTCAATCCAAATGGATGGCTATAAATCTTTAGAAGAAGGCCAAAAAGTGAATTTTGAAACAGAAGATGGCGCCAAAGGCCCAGCTGCTGTTAATGTGACTGCTGCGGAATAATCCCCAGTTACAGACATAAAAAAAACCTCGCTAATGCGAGGTTTTTTTTATGTCTATATATTCATATTAATCAATTCCCAGTCTAGTTGAGGCTAATAACAACAAGATTCACTTAGATCAAAAAAAATATTAAATCATCTGGGGTTGTTTAACTTTAAAGGTACATCATTCTGGCATTCTCCTAGATAAATAATCCTGAATCCGTGACTTCAATACGGATAACAGGGCGTAAGATATTGGTTTAGCACGAGGTTTTAAAAAATCTTAGCTTCACCCTTAGGTTAAGCGGGTATTTTTTAAACTCGTGATGAATCTATAGCTTGCGTACTGTGCCGTAGTGAAGTCACGGATTCAGGATAATGCAAGAGATCATTATAATATCCTCATTATGAATCAAAGCAATCCCACCTCATCATGGAAACTCACTCTTCTCGTTTCCTTATTATCTATGATTGGGCCTTTTACAATCGATACCTATCTGCCTGCTTTTGAAAGCATGGAACAGGAATTTAGCGTAACACGTGCATTAATGACGCAAACGCTGGGGTTGTACCTAATGGCTTTTGCCGTTTCGACACTTGTTTGGGGTGCTCTTACAGATTGGATTGGGCGTAAGCCTGTCATCCTTATGGCGTTAGGCAGTTACTTTATTGCTTCTATCGCTTGCGCTCTGGCTACCAGTTATGAGCAGTTTTTGTTTTTTAGAATTCTACAAGGTTTGGGAATTGGTGGTTCGTTAATTTCTGGGCGAGCAATGGTGCGTGACGTTCTTGGCACTAGAGATGCTCAAAAAGTGATGGCAAAGGCGATGATGTTGTTTGCCATCTCCCCTGCTATTGCGCCAATTATTGGTGGCTGGTTGCACGAGGCATTTGGTTGGCGTTCTATCTTTTGGTTTTTGGCATTTTATGCCGTGAGTGTATTTCTCTTTGCTTTGTTTGGTATTAAAGAATCACTGAAGATGGAAAACAGAAATTCTATTCATATTCATAAAGTTAGCCGTGTTTATTTAAGAACGTTAAGTAACTCACATTACTTACGTTTGGTGTTTATTTTGGCAGCGTCATTCTCCAGTTTTTTTCTTTATGTTGCGGGGGCGCCTACGCTTTTGTTTGATGTTTTAAAGCTTGCGCCCACCGATTTTTATATTTTATTTATTCCTGTTGTTTCAGGAATATTTATCGGCTCTATTATCTCGAACCGATTGATCGACCGCTTTACAGGTCGGCAGATGATTAATATTTTTCTCACCTCCATGCTTTTTGTTGCTTTATTAAATTTGATTATCGCACATACGATAAAACCTACAATTTACAGCACCCTGATCCCGCTTATTTTATATTCGATTAGTCTTGCAACCATCATGCCCGTGCTTACGGTTAGAATTATTGATTGCTTTCCTAATAACCGTGGTTCAGCTTCTGCCATGCAGAGCTTTATTCATATGGGGTTTAATGGCTTATCGGTAAGTTTTATTGTGGCAATATTAGGAGCAAGTATTATGAATTTTTCTTACGCTCAGTTGTCTTTAATAAGTATTGCTTTTCTTTTATGGCTAATTGATAACCTATTAGCCAAAAGAAACTGTAAACAAAACTAAATAATACCTTTTATAAAGCCTATGTAATAAATTAACTAAATGGAACAAAAAAAAATGAATATAAAAAAATTATTTGATGCCGAACCAAAATCACCACTCTATGTGGCTATCAATAAAGTATTGGTAAAGAATGACCCTAATTTAATGAGCATGATGAAACAAGCAAGCGCAAAAATGTGTTTAGCCACATCACTCACACCAGGCTTTAGTGGTTTCGATTTAATGAAGCAAATCGGTAGTTGCCCAATGGGTATGCGCTGGGGCGCAAGCTCTGATATGCAAGATGAGCTTTCACATATTTGGATAGACCAAATAACTTATTGGGATTCTTGGGAATCTCACGAGAATTTTCATGAGACGTTTGAGGATGTTGTGGTTGACACCTGTGCAAAATGTGGCGATGTATTGCTCGAAGGCCCTGAAGAGCCTGTTTATCGTATCGTAAAAAGTAGCCTACCTACGTTAGTTTCTCTTACACAATGGCTACGTAAAAGCGCTGAAGGCAAAGCAGATGGCTATGCCGTAAATTCAGGTAAAACCGTCACGGTTATGGCAACGCATAAAATCCGCCCTGGAAAAGAAGCAGAGTTTGAAGAAGGCGAAATTGCTACAATGGAAGGCTTAAAAGCTACCAGTGGCATGGTTGGCTATCAAATCCTCAAACGCATCGGCTTATCAACTCTAGGCAGCGGACACGCAACGGTTGAGTCGATGATGGAAGATATGAAAGACAGCTCAGGCTCAAAACTAAAACGTACCGCTGAGGTTTGGGAAGGCTATACCATCCCTGCTGAATACTTGGTGATGGTTGAGTGGGATTCACTCTGCGCGGCGCAAGACGGTATGCCTCATGTGAATGTTAAGCCAGAGTTACTATTTATCCATGGACCAAAAGTATTGGATAACTGTCTGCATATGCCGGGCGTTCGATTGGCGGATTCCATGTTTACTGAACAATCGTATCGCGATATTTTGAATGGTAATAAATAAGTAACTTAATTTACTTACTTACTTACTTACTTACTTACAATTAAAAAAATACGCTACATCAATCCAAGATGTAGCGTATTTTTTAGCTAGTAAGGGCCCTCATTGATAATATTTTTTTTACTTTCAACTTAATCACCATCGCTACTAAAATCAGTAAAGATGCCCATGCTATAAACGATGGAACTATATCTTGGCTGTGTGCTATTTGTGTTTGCACATCAATATTCCAAAGCCCTACAAGGTAATCAACCACGTAGCCTGTAATTAATGCCACAACACTTACACCTGTTAGATAAGCAATGAGTGAACGACGCCCTAATTCTTTGCCTATTATGCCTAATGTTGAAATATTGGTCGCAGGCCCTGCCATTAAAAACACCATAGCTACACCGGGTGAAACTCCCGCCAATAATAAACCTGCCGCTAGAGGCGTTGATGCGGTTGCACAAACATACATTGGGATGCCTATCACCAACATAATTAGCATCGCGGGTAGACCACTGCCCCATTCTGCTAAAAATGTCATTGGTACAAAAGTCTTAACTAATGCAGCGAAGATCAAACCAATGACTAGCCAATATAGAACATCGCGTAATAAATCCTCAAACGAATCTACAATATCCTTCCATACTGTTTGAATAAAGTTCTTTGATTTTGAAGCTTGATTCTCATTATGCTCTTTATGTGATGAAGAAGAGCAACAAGAATCCGATGCATCATGCGAGTGCTCTACCACTGGCTCAGTGCTACAACAGCTAGTTTCTACAGTTTCTGGCTTTGAAGAACTGCAACAAGAAGCCTCTTTTTTTGCCTCTTTGCTGGTTGAGGTTGAGCAACACCCTATTTCGGCATCGCTCATCGTCTCAGATACTGGCTCGTTATCTTCTGATCGACCTACTAATAAACCCGCTGTAATTGCAGATGCAATTGCCGCAATTGGACGAACCACTGCCATAAATGGACCTAGCAAAGCATAAGAAATGGTCACTGAATCTATCCCAGTTTCTGGTGTTGACACTAAAAACGAAACGGTTGCAGGTTTTGAAGCCCCTGCACGGCGCAAACCTAGTGCCGCAGGTATTACACCGCACGAACACAAAGGTAACGGTGCTCCAAATATGGCGGCTTTAACAATAGAAACAAAGCCACTCCCACTGAGATGTTTTTGCAAAAAAGAGGTTGGAATTAATGACTTTATTAGTCCGCCTATGACTAAGCCTAGTACCAGCCATGGTGAGGCCTCTAATGTTAGCTCTAATAAATTATTTAAAAATTCAATCATAATAAATAGCTCAGTTTGTTACTTTAGTGTTACGCAATAGTGTTTTACAAGTGGTTTCAAAATCAAAAAAATTACTTTTTCTCTATATCCATACCATTATCAAGTGCGTTTAAAATAGTACATGAGGTTGCTGGCTCTACGCCTCCACAGCACGCTTCGGTAATTTTATACAATGCATCACGCATCTCTGTAAGCTCATTGATTTTCTTATCAATGTTAGTGATCTTTTTTTCGGCTATAGACTTAACATCACCACAACTATGATTATCTCTCTCAACACGTAGAGTTAGTAACTCTGTTATTTCATTGAGAGAAAAACCAACAGATTTTGCTTTTCTGACAAACTGAAGCTGCTTAAGTGACTCTTGGTCATATTGGCGATAGCCAGCCTCTGTGCGAGATACAGGCGTAATCAAGCCCTGTTTCTCATAGTAGCGTAATGTTTCGACCTGAAAGCCTGTACTTTTTGATAATTCACCTATTCTCATAACAATTCCTCACTTGATAATCAAAGTATAAACCCTATAGTAGACTATAGAGTCAATCTAACACAGAAAATATTTACTATGATTGTGCTAGACTACTTTTATTGCCTACTAAGCTATTGATAAATTCGCATTTATTAATAAAGGCATATTTTATTTACTATGGAGACAAACTTGTGGATGCAATTGATACGATAAAGATACTTGGAAGCCTATTAGGCAATGGCGCACTTTCTAAAGGTTCTGGCGGAAATGTTTTAGGCAACATTTTAGGCTCAGCACTGGGTGGATCACAAAACCAACAAACCCAAGGTGGGGGTGCTTTAGGTGATATTTTAGGTGGCTTAATTTCAGGTGGGCAAAGAAATACTCAAGGTGGAAGTATGGGCGATCTACTCGGTGGATTACTCGGTGGTGGCTCAAGACAGCAACCACAAGCAGGTGGCGGCTTAGGTGACTTGTTAGGTAGCTTAATTGGCGGCGCCGCTGGTGGTGCGCAACAACAAAGGCAAGCTCCGTCTAGCGGCGGTATGGGTGATCTATTAGGAAGTCTTTTAGGTGGCGGACAACAAAGTAGTGGAGGCCTTGGTGGTGCTGGTGGTTTAGGTGGATTACTGGGTGGCGCGCTCACCAAATATGCTCAAGCTCAAAATGCAGATGCCCCTACTCCTAGTTATAACAATTTTGATGCATTTCCTAAAGATGTTGATACAGCGCAGGCTCCTGACCATGCAACACTTATTATCCGTGCAATGATAAACGCTGCAAAATCAGACGGTAGCATTGATGAATCAGAGCAAGAAAAAGTGATTAGAAAGCTAGGTGACGTCACCCAAGCTGAAGCTGACTTTGTTCGTGCTGAGTTCCGCGCACCATTAGATGTTAATGGCTTTGTGAGAAGTATTCCACGTGGCATGGAACAACAAATTTATGCAGTATCATTAATGGCAATCGACTTAGACACAAATAAAGAAGCACGTTACTTAGATAGCCTTGCAAAAGGTTTAGGAATAAACCAAAGCTTAGCTAATCAGATACATGAACAGCTTGGCGCTCCTACTATTTATGCTTGAAAGCCTGTTTAAATCATAGTTAATAAAAAAAGCGACTCTAGAGTCGCTTTTTTTATCTTTTCTTATAGCCCCCCCCTTTTTTTCGATGATTTGTACGTTGTATTAATTACAAATCATCGAAAAAAGGGGGGGGGTGGCTAATTAAATTAGTGTTTAACGAGCTCCAAAACCTGTTGCCATGGTATAAATCGTCTTTCCTACTATTTTCATATCCAATTTGAACGACAAGTTATCGATATAATGTAGGTCGTACATGAGTTTTGTGCGTGTGCCGCCTTCATCATCTACATAACCTTGTTCTACCTGAGCTAAACCTGTAATTCCAGGGCGAACAACGTGTCGGCTGGCATACATTGGAATCGCTTTTTCAAATTCTTCCACAAAAGAAGCTTGTTCTGGTCTTGGGCCAATAAGACTCATTTCACCACGAATAATATTCCAAAGTTGAGGGATTTCATCGATTCGCATTTTTCTCATTAGACGGCCAAAACGTGTGACTCTCTTATCTCCGCTTTTCGCAAATTGTGACCCATCATCTTCCGAATCTGTTGTCATACTTCTAAACTTGAGCATATTAAATATTTTTCCATGAAGACCCACCCGTTTTTGCCAGAAGAAAACAGGCCCTTTTGACTCTAGTTTAATAATAACGGCTGTCACTAACATTAGCGGAATAACAATAGGAGAGAAAACGACTATTAACCCTAAGTCTAACAACCGTTTGAAGAAAACATAGGTTGTAACGGGACCAGCTAAAGTGCTGGGTGCGCTGGAATCAAGGTCATATTGATCTAAATATTTGGGAATACTCATTTTTTTCTACCGTTTATTTTATGTATTAGTTTGTATAATGGGTAGAAGGATAATGAGCGATAGTTCAAAACAAAACGATTGTAGTGAGATAAAAGGTAGTAATATGCTGAGAAACTATACAACAATGAATATTATTGGAATTTTATTGAAGATAAGACTAGATAGGTAGTTTTGTAAGTCACGCTTTTATGACCATTTATTAGTGAGATAAAAATAGCTACACGATCAGCTTCTCAATCATAAGCTGCAATGTACACGCATTACGAAATTCGTTTACTTCTAAACGATATAATAAGTGTACGTCACCGCCTTCTTCTGGCCAGTTCTCAATATCTACATTAAACGCGATAGCATCAACGGTATGGCTTACACCTAAAGGGCGCAATACTAATTTATAGTGTTTGTCTTTTAAAAGTCGCTTATTAACAATCGTGAAATGATTATCAAATACAGGTGCTGGAAAATGCTGTCCCCACGGCGCAGCGTAACGTAAATCATCAGCAGACTTCAATTCAAAGTCTGCTACTTTTAACTCTCCATCGCTGTGATAAATCTCTTGAAAAGTATCATCATCAGTGTGGCTCTGAACAATCTCACAGATTGCTTGTGTAAACTCATCTAACTGTGATGCTTTTAGGCTAAGCCCCGCGGCCATTGCATGACCACCAAATTTATTGAGAAGATGCGGGTGGCGTGTTGCAACCTCATCAAAAATATCGCGGATATGAATAGTAGAAATTGAACGTGCAGAGCCTTTGATTTCGATACTTCGACTCCGCTCAGTAACCGGTTCATCATCTCCTAAGGCGCTTGTGCTGAGCGAAGTCAAAGCATCAGCTGGGGCAAATATAATCGTCGGTCGGTTATAACGCTCTCGCACGCGCGCAGCTAATATTCCTATCACGCCTTGATGCCATGTTTCTTTATAAAGACACAACACGGAGGGAAGATCACCTGATAACTTATCATCATCTAATTGTTCAAGTAGCTCCATCGCCTCCGCTTTCATGCTGTCTTCTTTGGCTCGGCGTTCAATATTGAGATCATCCAATGCAGAAGCTAAATCCATCGCGGTTTGAGGGTCATTACTCAGCAAACATTCGATACCTAGCGACATATCATCCATGCGCCCTGCCGCATTTAGCCTTGGCCCGCAAGCAAAACCAAGATCAGAACTTACGGCATTTTGAATATTTCGCTTACCGATACGAAATAGCGCTTGAATACCTTCGCAAGCTTTCCCACCACGCATACGACGCAAGCCCTGCTCTACTAGAATTCGATTATTTTGATCCAGTGGCACAACATCTGCTACTGTACCTAGCGCAACTAAATCTAATAACTCCGTTAAATTAGGCGCTGGTATTTTCTTTTCTGTGAAATAATTTTGTTTTTGTAGATTACTTTTTACTGAAAGCATCAAGTAAAAAATCACACCTACTCCTGCTAAATTCTTTGAGGGGAATTCATCTCCAAGCTGATTAGGATTTATAATTGCATCAGCATCTGGCAGTTTTTTAGCGGGTAAGTGATGATCAGTAATAAGCACTTTGTAGCCTAATGCCTTTGCTTGCTCAACACCCTTGATACTAGAGATTCCGTTATCGACGGTAATAATCAAATCAGGGGAAAACTTTTGCGCTTCAAGAACAATTTCTGGCGTTAAACCATAGCCAAACTCAAAACGATTAGGAACGAGATAATCGACATTAATATGCCCCATAAGGTTAAGGGCGCGCACAGCAACTGCGGTAGAGGTTGCACCATCGGCATCAAAGTCACCAATAATGAGTATGCGTTGTTGTGTCTTGATTGCCTCAACGAGTAAATTTGTGGCGCTTTGAATACCTTTTAAACCTGAAATTGGGTGTAAATGTTTTAGCTCAAAAACCAGCTCTGCTTTATCGTTAATGCCTCGCAGCGCAAATACGCGCTCTAATAAAGTTGCGTTGGTATTTTGAGGAGGAATTTTTCCTGTTACTTCTCGGCGAATTAATTTCATTTTAGCTAAAGATCGGCAAGCGACACGGGGTTATTTTTCCAAAACTTCCATAAAGATGGTTTGGTAGGTTTCAAAATTTTTCCATCACAGCCATCTATGATTATCTCTATCTTTCCTGCATGCCATGCTTGGGTTAAAGGCCTGATAATCTGTGCGTCTAATTTTGTTAATGCTTGTTTATATGAATCTAGATTATCGTTAATTGCCGCATGAAATAATTGATCCAAAATTATTATGCTTTTACCTTGATGCTTACCTATCTGCGAGACTAGATGATTACCGTCTTCTGTTAATTGTTCTGATTCGCAATTTACTGCTGTAGCCACTGTTTTCGCTTTAGTTTCAGCTTCGTAGCTTTCGTTATGATAAACACAAACCACATCTTTTTGCTCAGAAGCATTTACCTCAATATTGCCTCCACCCCAGAACCAAAGGCTATTTACAGTAGGTAAGCCTGCCATCTCTCTTTGATTATTAACGGCGCTAGTGTGTAATATCATCTGAGCTTCATTTTGAAGCACATTCCAGTTTCTAGTCTCTGAATGAGTTAAATAGTTTTTAATATTTTTTCTTAACACTTCGTCCAACGGCGTAGTTTTAACGGCTTCTTTCTCAGGTAAGACGATATACCAGTGACGATTAGAGCCCCTAATAAATTCCAATTCATCTTGCTTAAAATGTTGGTTTAAATCATCAATCAATTCTTCTGCTTCATCGTCGCTAAGATCATCAATCACTTGCGTTAAAGTAATATCATTCATCCCTACTTCAAGATGGATAGGATCGGCACAAAGCATAAAATGTTTAGAAGTTTTCTTTAGATGAGCTTGAAAACGAAAGTTTGCGATAGGAATATCTGTATTGCTGGTTATACCACCTGCATGAAATAAACTAGCGTCTAACCCTTGAATGCTGGCATCTGTTCGTTGATCAAATTGACGGAGTAAACTTGCCAATTCTGGTGCTTCAGGCTCAAATAGAAAATCTTTCTTCCATAGCGCCAAGGGCTGCAATAATTGCGGGATGCAGAGGTGGATAATAGGTTTTATTACCGGCATTCGATTTTAACCGCATCTTCTGCATTTTCTAACTTTATACGGTATTTCTCTTCATCTTTTGGCTTCCAACCTGCTTGTTGTTTTCGCTTCCATTGCGCTTTTACCTTTGCCAATTTTTTCTGATATTTGTGGCAATTACGACGCACTCGTTTTGCTTCGCGCTCCTTATCTCTCTTTTGCCAAAACTCTTGATATCTAACTTCTCTTTCTAAAGATCGCTTATGCCTTAACTCTCGATCATAAGTGTAGCCCTGCTGGGATGTTAGTTCTTCTAAGTTTTTATCAATAACTTCATCGTTGCAAACATCATAACAATCCATTTTGTTATTTTTACAGAGACTCAGTTTTTTAACATCACCTTTAACACCATGCTTAAGCGCCTGCACACAAAGCGTACTATCTGCATCACATGATTGTATACACCCATTTTGTAACGTACTGGTAGCGCGCGTCGATTGAAGTGTTATCTTGGTTTCTTTTTTTGCGCCCGAGCAAGCAGAGTCTTGAAAAAAAGTATTGCCGTTGTTATCAATGCACTTAAAAATATCAGCACTGATATTTGAAAACGGCAAAATTAGGCTAATGACGATAAAAGTGAGGAATTTATTCAGCGATGAATGGCTCATATTATTTTCTAACGTTAGTTTTAATGATTCTACTATAGAAAATAAGCAATTGTTATTATTGAAAATGGTCGGGATGGCCAGATTCGAACTGACGACCACTACACCCCCAGTGTAGTGCGCTACCAGACTGCGCTACATCCCGATCTGTGGCGAAGAATACAGGAGCTGGGAATAAAAAAAAAGATATGAGTCATTTATTTATACTACTTACAGTTTATCGCTATTTTACAACCATCGTTCATAGAATAGGTTAATTTTTAGGCAATTTAGTTTATCGTTAACGCATAATTAAAAACTAGGCGATATTAAAGGATGATTTTCTCTATAGATGTTGAAGATTGGTCACAATCTGTTTTAAATAATGCTAACCCCGTTAGCAATCGTGTATACGATAATACATTAAGATTAATTGATCTTTTAGCGGAGCATGAACACAAAGCAACATTTTTCACCTTAGGCAATGTCGCAAAGAAGCATCCTGACTTAATCCGAAGAATTAGTGATGCTGGGCATGAGGTTGCATCACATGGTTATAATCATGATGCCATTTTCAAATTAACACCTGAACAAGTAATGGAAGATGTTAGTAGCTCAGTTAAATATTTAGAAGATGCTTCTGGGAATAAAGTCATTGGTTTTCGCGCGCCCAATTTTTCAATAAGAGAATATTTATTTGAGTGGTACTGTGAGGCCTTAGCAGAAAATGGTTTAAAGTATGACTCATCACTATTCCCCATGAAAGTCATCAAATACGGCATAGAAAAAAAATACTCACTTAAAATCTTTAATGAATATGGTATTCAGGAACATTACCTTAGCTACATGAAGATAGGTAGGCATAAACTACCATTCTTTGGCGGCGGATACTTTCGCTTATTACCTTACCCAATTACCAAATCATTAAGTAACAAACTCCATGAAAATCGTGCAGTATTTTATATGCACCCTTATGAAATTGATACGGGTGAGCTATCGGCAGTAAAAAAGAAGTATGGGAATATTCCACTAAAGTGGCGTTTATCTCAATTTGTAGGGCGAGGTTCGGTTGAATCAAAACTACATAAGCTTATGAGTGACTATAAATTTACGTCATTTGAAAGAGAGTATTACAGTGATGATTCAGAATCA
>JALSLX010000064.1 GCA_026988095.1 Thiotrichaceae bacterium | reverse complement strand
AAGAAATGGACAATGCCAATTAGAAATTGGAAACCAGCATTGAATAGGTTTATTATCGAGTTTGAAGACCGACTAAAAGACTATGTTTAAAACGGGCAGTTACACAGAATTAGTTACAGTCTCAAAATGTAAGAAAATTACAGTCCTTAATTAAAAGATCCATATTAGAGGGGCTGATTATTGTAATTTTTTAAAAGCCCCTTTTGAGTGTTTTTATCTAGTCTAGCTCCAAAGGTTGCAACAATACGAGCAGCTGATTCACTCGCTAGCATTCCTGCGGCTCTATCGCTCATTCCGTGAGTTAATCCGTACATGAATGCGCCTGCAAACATATCTCCTGCGCCATTTGTATCTATTGCTTTTACTGAGTATGCTTCAATGTCCACATGAATATTATCAGTGATAATTTTTGCGCCTTTTGAACCTCGAGTCACTACAACTTTGCGAGCAACTTTGGAAAGTTCCACAATAGCATTATTTAAATTGCTGGTATTTGTAAAAGTTTGTGCTTCCTCTTCATTACAAAATAAAACATCTACACCTCCTCCTATAATCTCCGATATACCATTTTTAAAATAGGTTACCATGGCAGGGTCAGAGAATGTAAAAGCAGTTTTAACACCGTTTTCATTTGCTATCTGGCGTGCTTTTATCGCCGCATTACGAGAAACATCAGAAGTTACTAAATAACCTTCAATATAGAGGTATTCAGAATCACATAATTCTTCAATATGTAAGTCATCCTCAGAAAAATCAGAAGTGATTCCTAAATAGGTATTCATGGTTCGCTCGGCATCATCTGTGATCATAACTAGACATTTACCAGTGACTCCATAACCTTTAATTTGATCTAGTTTTGTTTCCACTCCGGCAACAGCAAGGTCTTTCATATAGAAATTCCCAGTTTCGTCGTCGGCAACTTTGCAAGCATAGAATGTTTTACCACCAAATTGGCTAATTGCAACAATAGTATTTGCTGCTGAGCCACCTCCTGCTCGTTTTTTCAAACCAAATTCTTTTTTTAGGTTATTTAATAAAGTAACTTGCTGGTCTTGTTCAATTAAGGTCATTAAACCTTTTTCAATATTATTATCTGCAAGAAACTGATCAGTTACTTCAAATTCTTTATCAACTAAAGCATTGCCAATCCCGTATACATGATAGCTCATTATTTTTTCCTTTAAGCCTTTGTGGCGTTGTGAAATTAAGATGCGTAACTTAACAGATATTTGAGAAAACAAAAACGTGATTTGCCTTGATTTGGGCTACAATAGCCCCATCTTTGTAAAAATATTATTGGAGTAACTTTAATGACTTACCAACATATCAAAATACCAGATGTAGGTGAAAAAATCACCTGTAATGCTGATTTTTCACTTAATGTACCAAATGAACCCATTATTCCTTATATAGAAGGTGATGGTATAGGTATTGATGTTACACCTGTTATGAAGAAGGTAATTGATGCAGCTGTATCAAAAGCCTATTCAGGAGAAAAGAAAATTCATTGGATGGAAATTTATGCAGGAGAAAAGTCTACCAAGATATACGGTGAAGATGTGTGGATGCCAGAAGAAACCATGAATGCACTAAAAGAATACGTGGTTTCAATAAAGGGGCCATTAACTACGCCTGTAGGAGGGGGAATTCGTTCTCTAAATGTTACTATGCGCCAAGAGCTTGATTTATACACATGTATGCGCCCAGTCAGGTACTACGAAGGAACACCTAGTCCATTACGCGAACCAGAAAAAACGGACATGATTATCTTTCGAGAAAACTCAGAAGATATTTACGCTGGTATCGAATGGGAAAGCGGTTCGGATGAGGTTAAAAAAGTTATTAACTTTTTACAAGATGAAATGGGTGTTACTAAGATTCGTTTTCCTGAAACTTCGGGAATAGGGATTAAACCAGTTTCTAAAGAAGGAACCGAAAGACTTGTTAGAAAGGCGCTTCAATACGCAATCGATAATGATAAGCCAAGTTTAACACTTGTGCATAAAGGCAATATTATGAAATTCACCGAGGGTGGATTTAAACAATGGGGTTATGACCTTGCACGGAATGAATTTGGCGCAACAGAGCTTGATATGGGTCCTTGGCTGAGTTTTAAAAATCCAAGAACTGGCAATGACGTAATTATCAAAGATGTTATAGCCGACGCATTCTTGCAGAATATTCTTTTATACCCAAAGGAATATGATGTGATTGCAACTCTTAATTTAAATGGTGATTATATCTCTGATGCATTGGCCGCTCAGGTTGGTGGAATTGGTATTGCCCCAGGTGCGAACTTATCAGATACCATTAGTTTATTTGAAGCAACACACGGAACTGCTCCACCTATAGCAGGACAAAATAAAGCAAATCCAGGGTCGATCATTTTGTCTGCAGAAATGATGTTGAGACATATAGGATGGGTAGAAGCTGCTGATCTTGTTGTTAAAGCTCTTTCTGGTGCGATTGCTGCGAAAAAAGTAACATTTGATTTTTCGATGCAAATGGCTGATGCCATCGAAGTAAGTAGTTCCGAATTTGGCGATCAAATGATTGCTCACATGGGTTAAGGCAGGATAGTACATTGTTTATACGAAATACAATTTTAAGCTCAGTAAGGAGTCAATCAGATGAAGAAAATGATCATCAATCTGGCTTGGTGGTACTGGAATCCCGCCCAGATGTAGCAGAACCTAAGCGCTATAAGGTTATACTGAACAACGATGATTTCACTCCTATGGAGTTTGTGGTACAGATTTTAAATATTTTCTTCAATTTAGATGAGGAGACCGCCACAAGAATCATGTTAAACGTGCATACCAAAGGCAAAGGTGTTTGTGGTATTTTTTCTCAAGATATTGCAGAAACCAAAGTAGCGATGGTGAATGATTTTGCAAGAGAAAATGAACACCCATTGCTGTGTACGATGGAGCAAGACTAGTTTTTGCAGGGTTATAAAAAAGGAGAATAAAAATGTTAAGTACTGAAGTTGAATATTCAATCAATAAGCTATTCAGAGATGCAAGAGATAGACATCACGAATTTGTCACGGTTGAACACTTATTATTCTCCATGACTAATAATCCTTCGGCGGCAAAGGCATTGCGTGCTTGCGGTATTGATATTCCTGTTCTACAGACAGAACTTGATAGTTATATTGAAGATAATACACCGGTACTTGCAGAAGGTGATCCGCGTGAAACTCAACCTACTTTAGGTTTTCAACGAGTTATTCAACGTGCTGTTTATCACGTACAGGCAACGGGTAAAGGCGAAGTTACAGGTGATAATATACTGGTTGCAATTTTTGGTGAGCCAGAGTCTCATGCAGTCTACTTTCTTGGTCGACAAGATATGACTCGGCTTGATCTTGTGAACTACGTTTCACATGATATCCATAAAGATGATGCAATTCTTTCAGATTTCACACTTGATGAGATTAATGATGACTCGCAAAACGAGGCTTCCCCTGGTGAACAAACAGAAGAGGAAGAAACAAAACAAAGCCCGCTTGAACAATTTTCAACAAATTTAAACGAGTCTGCCAAAGAGGGGAAAATTGACCCTTTAATTGGCCGTGAAGCTGAAGTTGAGCGTACTGTACAAGTGTTATGTCGTCGTCGTAAAAATAATCCGCTGCTAGTAGGTGAGTCAGGTGTGGGTAAAACAGCTATTGCAGAAGGTTTGGCCAAACGAATCGTTGATAAGGAGGTGCCTGAAGTTCTACAAGAGGCAATTATTTACTCTTTAGATCTAGGTGCATTGGTTGCTGGCACAAAATACCGTGGAGATTTTGAGAAACGTTTAAAAGGTGTGTTAAATCAAATTAAGAAAGAAGAGCATGCTATTCTATTTATTGATGAAATACATATTATGATTGGTGCAGGAGCAACTTCTGGTGGCACTATGGATGCATCTAACTTACTTAAACCCATGTTAGCAACGGGTGAACTTAAATGTATCGGCTCGACCACTTTTCAAGAATATCACAGCATATTTGAGAAGGAGAGGGCGCTTGCACGTCGTTTCCAAAAAATTGATATTAATGAACCAAGTGTCAATGAAACGATAAAGATTTTAAAAGGCTTGAAAAGCCGCTTCGAAGAACATCATGATGTTTCATATACATTGCCGGCAATAGAATCTGCGGTGAAATTGGCGGAACGCTATATCACTGACCGCTTTTTACCTGATAAAGCAATCGACGTTATTGATGAAGCTGGAGCAAATCGCCAACTGCAACCAAAAGCAACTCGTAAAAAGAAAATCACAGTAAGTGATGTTGAAGCGATTGTTGCAAAAATCGCACGTATACCACCCAAAACCGTCTCAAGTTCTGATATGGAGGTGTTACGCAATCTAGACCTCAATCTAAAACGAGTTGTATTTGGCCAAGATATGGCAATAGATCAATTAGTGACGGCTGTTAAAATGTCACGATCTGGTTTACGAGAAGATACCAAACCTATTGGATCATTTGTCTTCGCAGGCCCTACAGGCGTGGGTAAAACGGAAGTTACCATGCAATTAGCTGAAAATCTGGGCATAGAATTAATTCGCTTTGATATGTCAGAGTATATGGAACGCCACACCGTATCACGTTTAATAGGTGCTCCTCCTGGTTATGTTGGCTTTGATGATGGTGGGTTATTGACCGACGCAGTTAATAAAAACCCGCATGCTGTTTTGTTGCTGGATGAAATCGAAAAAGCACATCCTGATGTTTTTAATTTATTGCTACAAGTAATGGATAGTGGGTTCTTAACTGATAGCACAGGTCGTAAGGTTGATTTTAGAAATGTAATATTGGTAATGACCAGTAATGCAGGCGCAGAAAACATGAGCCGCAGCTCAATGGGCTTTACCAAGCAAGACCACACGATGGATACAATGAAGGCGATTGAAAAAGTCTTCACACCAGAATTCCGTAATCGTTTGGATGGGGTAATCCAATTCAAATCATTAGATGAAAAGGTTATTGTATCAATCGTTGATAAATTCTTAATTCGTTTAGAAGAAAGGCTCCATGCGAAGAAAGTTACTTTGATTGTAGATGCTAAAGCAAAGCACTGGTTAGCCAAAGAAGGTTACGATGTGACAATGGGTGCACGCCCAATGGAGCGTTTAATCCAAGAGCACATCAAACGACCACTGGCTGATGAGCTATTATTTGGATCATTGAGTAAAGATGGGGGTACTGTGCGTATTACTGAGAAATCAGGCAAGCTAATACTGAGTTATGATGATAAAAAAGTGACAATAAAGGCTTAATTATCTCTTTAGGTGTTGTTAATAGTCAATTTTAAGGTATTCATATATACCACCCCCCTTCTTTTTCGATGTTTTGTGTTTTAAAACTGATGTTGTATTCACATAAATCATCGAAAAAGGAGGGGGGTGGATATAAAAAACAACCATTTCAATGGTAAATTAGGACTAACAAATAAAAAAGGCAGCCATTGGCTGCCTTTTTTATTAAATATTAATTAACTAGAGGTGGTAATGGTGGAGCCTATTTACTGCGGTAAGTAATTCGTCCTTTCGTCAAATCATAAGGCGTTAACTGCACCGTGACCTGATCACCAGTAAGTATGCGAATATAATTTTTACGCATCCGACCTGATATATGGGCATTTACAACGTGCCCATTTTCTAATTCAACTTTGAAGGTTGTATTCGGTAGTGTATCCACTACTGTTCCTTCCATTTCTATGCTTTCTTCTTTAGCCATACTATTACTATTTACTGCTCCACTGAGAATCGGCGTATTATCCATTACTTGCTCGAATTAACAAGGTTTATTTAATACAGACCTATCATATATTAACTAAGCTTAACACTGCATTTACAGCGATTACTCTGATATAAACTGTGCATAATTACACAATAACTAATATTATAAGGGCGGATTTTAATATTACAATATGTGATCTTTTATACGAAAGTAAAATCACGTACTGAAAAATAGATATATAAAGGAAAATAATATGCAATTTGCCGCTGTATTCCCAGGTCAAGGTTCACAATCTGTTGGGATGTTATCTGAGTTATCAGAGAGTTTTACCGAAGTAAAAGATACTTTTCAAGAGGCATCAGAAGCCCTGGGGAAGGACCTATGGGCAATTACTAAACAAGAAGATACTATTACTTTAAATCAAACAGAGAATACGCAGCCCATTATGTTAGCGGCAGGTATTTCTGTGTGGCGTATCTGGTTGAGACAAGGTGGTTGCCTTCCTATAGGGATGGCGGGGCATAGCCTCGGAGAATATTCTGCTCTTGTTGCAAGTGGTGTAATTGGCTACACTGATGCAATAAAAGTAGTATTTGAACGTGCCACCTTAATGCAGGAAGCTGTACCTGGTGGTGCTGGCGCCATGGCTGCTATCTTAGGTTTAGATGATAAAATAATCGTAAAGGTTTGTGATGATTCTAAAGAGAAGGGCATCGTTGAAGCCGTTAATTTCAACTCTCCTGGTCAAGTTGTTATTGCAGGGGAGGTAGCCGCGGTTGATTATGCTATTGAAAAACTTATTGAAGCGGGTGCCAAGCGAGCTATAAAGTTACCCGTAAGTGTTCCTTCGCACTGTAGTTTATTAAAAGAAGCATCTGAAAAACTTAAAATAACATTGGAAAAAACTGTATTTTCAGAGTCGAAATTACCAGTTCTACAAAATTTTTTAGCAAAGAACTTGAATAATACAAAGGAAAGAAAGGATGCTTTGTCAAAGCAGCTATATAAGCCTGTGCTTTGGGTTGATACCATAAATAATTTACAGTCAGAACAAGGTGCCGATACCATTATAGAATTTGGTCCTGGTAAAGTATTATTTGGATTAAATAGACGTATAAATCGAACATTAGGTAATATTTGCGTAAGCGATAATTCATCATTGGAAAAAGCACTGAAGCTGTGCATAGTTTAAAAGGATTATAGAATAATGGTTAACTTAGAAGGTTTAGATGGAAAGGTAACATTGGTAACAGGTGCAAGCCGTGGAATAGGGCGTTCTATAGCAGAAAGTTTAGGTAAAGCGGGGGCAATTATCATTGGCACAGCAACATCAGAGAATGGAGCTAATGCTATTAGTGATTATTTTAAATCTGCTGGTATCAAAGGAACAGGTCATGTGCTGAATGTGACAGACCCAGAATCAATCTCTTCATTGATGAAAAGTATAACGGATGAATACGGTGCTATAGCTATTTTAGTTAATAATGCCGGTATTACGCGTGATAATTTAATGATGCGCATGAAAGAAGAAGAATGGGCAGACATAATGGCTACTAATCTTACTTCTGTATATCGTTTGAGCAAAAGCTGTTTGAGAGGCATGATGAAGGCACGTACAGGACGTATTATTTCAATCTCATCCGTTGTTGGATCAACCGGTAATGCAGGGCAAGCAAATTATGCAGCAGCAAAAGCTGGAGTAGTAGGTTTTTCTAAATCTTTGGCGCAAGAAATTGGCTCTCGAAACATTACGGTTAATGTAGTAGCCCCTGGTTTTATTGATACAGATATGACCAAAGAGTTATCTGATGATATTAAAACTAAATTATTAGAAAATATCCCGTTGGGGAAGCTCGGTCAGCCAGAAGATATTGCAAATGCAGTTCTATTTTTAGCTTCTGATATGGGAGCTTATATATCAGGTGAAACATTGCATGTTAATGGTGGTATGTATATGTCATAAGTGATCATGCAAGTTATGTTTTATAAGAAAAATATCCCAAAAGAGTCAAAAACTCTAATTGTGTAGTGACTTGAATTTCTCTACAATAGCCCAAGATTATTTTTTAGTGAACTGTCATTGTATCTAAAAACAGTTCAGTTTTGCGGTTAAATCCGTATAGTTTATTTTAATTATTAAGGAATTATTTATCATGAGTGATATTGAAGCACGCGTAAAAAGTGTTGTAGTTGAGCAGTTAGGCGTTGAAGAATCAGAAGTTACCAATGCAGCTTCATTTGTTGACGACCTAGGTGCAGATTCACTTGATACTGTTGAATTAGTAATGGCTTTAGAAGAAGAGTTCAGTACTGAAATTCCAGACGAAGAAGCTGAAAAAATTACAACTGTTCAGTTAGCAATCGATTACGTAAATAATAACGGGTAATATAACCATTATTATTAAAAAGCCGTAGGGCTGTTAGCTGATTGCTGATGGCTTCTGCGGTTTTTTTTATACTATCATTTAGAATTTACTCTAAACTCTACAATAAGAAACTATAAATAGGAATTGTCTTGTGTCAAAACGTCGCGTAGTAGTTACAGGTCTTGGAATTGTCTCTCCTGTTGGGTCAACAATAGAAAAAGCATGGAAGAATATTACTGAAGGGGTTAGTGGTATCAACCTAATTCCATCGGAGCTTTTTGATACTACAGACTTTTCGGTAAAAATCGCTGGTAATGTAGATGACTTTACAGCAACTGATTATATACCTAAAAAAGACCTTAAAAAAATGGATCCTTTTATCCATTATGGAATAGGTGCGGCTTTTGATGCGATGAAAGATTCTGGTTTAGAAGTAACAGAAGAAAATGCTCACCGAATTGGTACGATCGTGGGGTCTGGTATTGGTGGAATAGGTACGATAGAAAGAGACACAAAAGTATATATGGAAAGGGGACCTCGAAAAATATCCCCATTCTTTGTTCCTAGCGCTATTGTAAATATGGTTGCTGGAAATATTTCGATTATGCTGGGCTTAAAAGGACATAATATGTCGCCAGTTTCAGCATGTGCAACGGCAACACACAGTATAGGTGATGCCGCTCGCATGATTAGTTATGGTGATGCTGATGTAATGCTTGGTGGTGGCGCTGAGATGTGTTCCACACCATTAGGTATTGGTGGGTTTGCTGCAATGCGTGCTTTATCAACACGTAATGATGATCCTGCCGCTGCAAGTCGTCCATGGGATAAAGATCGTAATGGTTTTGTTTTAGGTGATGGAGCTGGTATTTTAGTACTTGAAGAATATGAATATGCTAAGGCACGTGGTGCTGATATTCTTTGTGAGCTAGTTGGTTTTGGTATGAGTAGTGATGCTTATCACATGACATCCCCTTCATCTGATGGGGAAGGCGCGGCACGTTGTATTGATCATGCACTTAAAGATGCAGGGTTAAACCCTGAAGATATTGATTATGTAAATGCTCACGGTACATCGACACCTGCAGGCGATATTGCAGAAACGAATGCAATTAAACGCGCATTTGGTGACCATGCTTACAAACTTGCAGTAAGTTCGACTAAATCAATGACAGGGCATTTATTAGGCGCTGCAGGTGGTATTGAAGCCATCTTTAGTGTGTTGGCAATTCGAGATCAAATATTACCGCCTACTATTAATATCGATAACCAAGATCCAGATTGTGATCTTGATTATGTAGCGAATACTGCGCGTGATGCGAAAATAGATATTGCGATGAGTAACTCATTTGGGTTTGGTGGTACAAACGGAACGCTAATCTTCAAAAAGATATAGTAGATCTACTAGTCACCAAAGGAATCGTAGGCAAACCATGAAGTTTCTATTTAAGGTTTTATTGCCACTTATTCTAGTGATCGGTGGTGGTGTTGCGTATTACGGCTATTCTGAATTTACGAATTTTAGAAAGTTTGCATTATTAGAAGATACTGAAAGTTTTGAAATAAAGAAAGGAAGTAACATTCGGAGCGTTGCTAAAAACTTAGAATTAAAGGCAATTATTCAACCTGCCTTATATTTTATTGTACTTGCTAAAATAACCAAGCACGATACAAAAATTAAAGCAGGGGAATATAAGCTCAGCAAAGGTATGACCCCTGAAGAAATACTTGTCCTTTTCTCAAAAGGAAAAACACTACAATATAAAACAAGAATTCCTGAAGGTGGTAGCTTCAAAGAACTTGTCAAAATAATCAAAGCAGATAAAAATCTCAAACAAACGCTGAGTGATGATGATTATATAAACATCATGTCAAAGCTCGATACAAAATATAAACATCACCAACCTGAAGGCTGGTTCTTTCCCGATACTTTTAGCTATCCAAAAAATACCACTGATTTAGAGTTTTTACAGCGCAGTCATAATGCCATGCTCAAAGTATTAGATGAATACTGGAAAAATAGAAAGAATTTCAAAGGTATTGATACTCCTTACGATGCTCTTATTTTAGCCTCTATTGTTGAAAAAGAAACAGGGCACCCCGATGATAGGGGAAAGGTTGCGCGTGTTTTTATTAATCGCCTAAAAAAAGATATGTTGCTACAAACCGATCCAACAGTAATTTATGGAATGGGAGAAAAATACAAGGGTAACATTCGAAAAAAAGACCTTAAACAAGATACTCCTTTTAATACGTATACCCGCAAAGGTTTAACACCTACACCAATATCCACACCTAGTTTAGCTTCTATAAAGGCCGTGTTTTCTCCTGCTGAAGGAGATATATTATATTTTGTGGCAAAAGGAAATGGAAAATCTTATTTTTCTAAGACTTATAGAGAGCATAAAAAAGCAGTAATAAAATACTTATTAAATGGTAAAGCAAGCCGTTACAAAGGTAATAAATAGTAATGACAGCAAATAAATTTGAGGGGAAGTTCATCACTTTTGAAGGAGTAGAAGGTGCTGGAAAAACAACTAATATTGAATTTATAGCTAAAAAATTCCAAGAAAAAGGGCTCGATATTTTATTGACGCGAGAACCTGGTGGAACAATTATAGGTGAAGCAATAAGAGACATATTAATTTCTAAAGATTTACCTGAAATGCATCACACAACGGAATTACTATTGATGTTTGCGGCAAGAGCGGAACATATAAACCGTAAGATAATTCCAGCTCTTGAACAAGGTAAATGGGTTTTGTGCGACCGCTTTACAGATGCAAGCTATGCTTACCAAGGTGCAGGACGCGGGATAGATTTTAATAAGATTAAAACTTTAGAAAAACTTGTACAGAATAAATTACGCCCTGACTATACATTTTTGTTTGATTTAGATGCTAATGTAGGGTTAGCAAGAGCTAAAAGAAGGGGAGAAACGGATCGTTTTGAGCAGCAAGACATTGATTTTTTCAACCGCGTTAGAGCACAGTATCTTAAAATGGCTAAATCTGATAAAAGTCGTTACTGTATTATCAATGCACAATATGATATTGAAACTGTCCAGCAACAAATTTTCAGTATTTTAAATGATTTATACTAATTTAAATGTCTAGTCTAACTGTCACAGACTACCCTTGGCACAAGACTTCATGGGATAAATTTGTTAATGCAAAACTACAAAAACATCTCCCTCACGCATTATTGATTTCTGGTATGGATGGTACAGGAAAGTTCAATTTTGCAAAAAAAATTGCTACATCTTTACTTTGTACATCTCCTGTCAATAATACATCATGTAATAAATGCCAATCATGTAAAACTTTTCAATCAGGTTCTAATCCTGACTATATGCGCATAGAATTACTAGAAGAAAAGCAACAGATCAGTGTTGATCAGATTAGGCAGTTATCTGAATTTATTAATTATACACGCAGTTTTAATGCTTATAGGGTCATACTATTAAACCCTGTTGAGCGAATGAATATGAATGCAGCTAATAGCCTTTTAAAGTCATTAGAAGAACCCGCAAGTAATACTATTATTATTTTAGTGACTTCCAATCTAAGTAAAATTCTCCCAACTATCAAAAGTCGTTGTCAATTGTTAACTCTGCCTACTCCAAATAAGAATCAGTCCGTGCAATGGGTAAGGCAAAAATTGCCAAAAAAAAATGCTGAAGAGTTACTTGATATGGCCAATGGGCAGCCATTAAACGCCATTAAAATCACGAATGAAGATATTCATGATAGAGAAGCATTTGCTATTGATTTATTAGATGTATGTACACGTCAAAAAACGATTACAGAAGTTGCAAAAGCATGGGAAAAGTTTGATCATTCGATTCTGATAAATTGGCAAATAAATTGGTTAATAACCTTCATAAAAAACAATGAGGTAAATAAATCCCCATCTGTTGAAAATCGAAAAGAAATTGATAGTTTATTGTCTAGTATTGAAATATGTTTAACTACTGACTCTCAGTGGGTTTTATATCAACAGCTTATAGGACAAAAACGATACATCCATACATCGGTAAATCCTCTATTATTTACTGAGAGCCTGCTATTATTATGGTTACAGGCTAGCCGACCTAAGTAGTAACATATTTATAAATTAATAATAATAAAGTCCCTAAACTATGAATACACAAAATAAAATAGCAGATAAGTTAGCACCGCAAAAAAATAGTAAAACACAGCGTACACTGCTGAACTTAGAACTTAGAGATGACGCAGCATTACATTCAAGTTATATGCCCTTTATTCGTGGTGGAGCAATATTTGTTCCAACAAAAAAAACTGATCATAATTTTGGTGATGAGGTTGTGATTTCTATGCATCTTCAATCAACGAATAAGAAGCTCGCCATACCCGGTAAAGTCGTCTGGATTGCCCCCGAATCATGTGAACGTGGCACTCAGGGTTTAGGTATTCAATTTGCGGGTACTACAAAAGCAAAAGTGAAATTAATAATAGAAACCATGCTAGGAAATAGAGCAAATGTCCCACCATTGGTACGCTTTTATTAATATTTTGTATATTCCGTTATAATCCTGTGTTTTGATTAAAGTAAACATGGGTAATGCAAAAATGCTGACAGATTCACACTGCCATCTTGATAAAATTGATTTAGCGCCATTCAATAATAGCTTTTCTGAAATGCTAAGCTCAGCACAGGATTTTGGTGTCAGCCAGTTTTTATGTGTTTGTATCGATACTGAAAACTTTAAACATGTGCTCGAACCAGCTCAGAAATATCCTAATATTTACTGTTCTGTTGGTGTACACCCAACACATAAAGAATCTTACGCTCCTAGTGTTAATGAGCTAGTTGAATTGGCAAACCATAAAGAAGTTATTGCTATAGGTGAAACAGGTTTAGACTATTTTCGATGTGAAGATGACGATATGACATGGCAACATGATTTATTTAGAATTCATATTCGTGCAGCAATTGAAACAAAGAAGCCACTTATTATTCACACACGCTCAGCACGAGAAGACACTATTAGAATACTAAAAGAAGAAGATGCAGATCAAGTAGGTGGTGTAATGCATTGTTTTGCGGAAGATTGGGATACTGCACAGCAAGCTATGGAATTGAACTTTTATATTTCATTTTCTGGAATTGTTACATTTAATTCAGCTAAAGAGCTTCAAGACATTGCTAGGAAAATCCCATCTGATAAATATCTAATAGAAACAGATTCGCCATGGTTAGCCCCTGTGCCAAATCGTGGGAAACCAAACCAACCAGCATATGTAAAATATGTTGCGGAAAAAATGGCGGATTTACGTGGGTGTGACTACCATCAGATAGCAGAAGAAACAACGGATAACTTCAATCGTTTATTTAAGCGATGATGGGCTCTTTTTGTGGGCATTAATAAAGACTGGGTATATCTTTGGTTTTTTGAGCACTAATAAGGTGGCTATACAGCAATAAAATCTATATGCCAGCACACTCTTTAGTTATACTTTCTTTAATATTATTTACCTTTTCTTTTCGTTGCTCCTGATTGAGCCAAGATGTTTTTCCATCTTTTTCCTGCCACTTGTTTCTATAGTTTTGTTTTAATAAGTTCAAATTTTTGCGTTGGTTCTTACAAAATGCAATTAGTTTTTCACTAGGGCCTTTTAATTTAATTTCCTTTTTTTCAGAATTAATTTTTATAGTCGTATTTTTTGGGTTTGAGTATGATGATTTTGGTGATACTAATCTAGATTTTCCAGCCGCTGATTTGATTTTATCTTCAATATCCTCAGATTTTATTTTTTGCTGTATTGGTCTTTGAGAAGAGTAATGTATAACTCCTTTGGTATCTGTCCACTTATATATCTCAGCTTGCGAGTTGATTGTTATAAAGAATATACCTATGCATATAATAGTCGCAGAAAAGTTAATTTTTGTAAGTTTTTTTTTCATTATTTTTATCCCATTTAGACTTAGGCTATTATTATTTTAATCAATTTAATAGTTTAACAATCTATATTAGACATATCTAATATAGATTGTTAAACTATTAAATTGAACAATTTATTTATACGGGTATTTTAACATGACTTATTCCTCTAAACATTTGATATTTGGCATATTAATCGCGTTAACGCTACCTTTAGTCGTAAATGCAGAGATTTCGAAGATTGATACCGTCTTGGCAGAAGAACAAGAAGTTACTAACTATCATCGATTAGATGGTCAAATAGAAGTGGTAAATAAAAGTACTGTTTCTGCTCAAACAGGTGGATTGATCAGTAATTTAACTTATGATGTTGGTGATTATGTAGAAAAGGGAAGCATGATTGCTAGGATATCCTCTGATAACCAAAAATCTAGCTTAGAGGCGGCAAAAGCATCTGTTAGTGAAGCCAGAGCTGCAATAAATAGTGCGTCTGCTTCAATAGTACAAGCAGAAGCTGGTACTCGTGAGGCTCAAGCTAATTATACCGCGGCACGTGCTGAATTTAATCGAGTAAAATCACTTTTTGATAAACGTATTATTACTAAGTCACAGTATGATCAGGCTGAAGCTGCAATGAAATCTAGTTTAGCTAGAGTTCAGTCTGCTAAAGCAAGTTTAAATGCAGCTAAAGCAGGTCATACAGCTGCTCGTTCTAATTTGTCTGCAGCAAAAGCAGGCTTATCTCAAGCTGGCCAACAACTTGCTTATACGGAGGTTATAGCTCCCTATAGTGGTATCGTTACCGAAAGACATGTAGAACTAGGTGAGGTTGTCTCTGCTGGCTCTCCAATCATGACGGGTATATCATTGAAAGAGATGCGAGCAGTAGCGTATGTTCCTCAACGCTTGATTTTAGATGTTCGTAAATATAAATCAGCCAGAATTTTTATTAATGATGATGCAATTGGTTTGCCATCAAAAGAAATAACATTCTTCCCTTATGCAGACACATCCACTAATGCTTTTAAAGTACGTGTTTCATTTGATACTGCTCCGCAAGGTTTGTTCCCTGGGATTTTTGTTAAAATTGGTTTTGAAGTTGGTAAAGAGAAACATCTAGTTGTACCAGAATCAGCCATCGCATATCGTGGTGAAGTTACAGGTATCTACGTAATAAATGCTGAGAATATACCAACATTACGCCAAGTGAGGCTGGGAAAGATAACCCATGATGGGAAAATTAGAATTCTTGCTGGTTTGGATGCAGGTGAAAAAATTGCTATAGATCCAGTTCATGCGGCGGTATTCCTAAAACAACTACTATTAGATACAGCTACGAAGAATGAGGAAGGTTAATCTCATGAGTAATAACAATCAATCTAGTCGCGATAATAAGCAACCTGAAAAGCTCGGTATTTCTGGTGCTATAGCTAAGAAGTTTTTGTTAACGGAAATAACCCCATTGTTAGCACTTGTTGCTTTATTGTTAGGTGCTTTCGCCGTTATGGTGACACCACGAGAAGAAGACCCCCAAATAAATGTAACATTTGCAAATATATTTATTCCATTCCCCGGAGCTAGCGCCGTTGAAGTTGAGCATTTAGTAAGTACGCCAGCAGAACAGGTACTGTCTGAAATATCTGGTATAAAACATATTTACTCAATCTCTATGCCTGGCATGTCAATGCTTACAGTGCAATATAAGGTAGGTTTAGATCGAACTGAAGCTTTGGTTCGTTTGTACAATAAAATAGCGTCTAATCAAGATTGGTTACCAGAAAAATTAGGGGTGGGCTTGCCATTAATTAAGCCAAAAGGAATTGATGATGTTCCCATCGTCACCTTAACCTTATGGACTGAAGATGAAAATCGTGGAGGTTCGGATTTAACTCAAGTGGCTCATGCAATAGAGGCGGAGCTAAAGCGCGTGAAAGGTACGCGTGATATTTATACTGTCGGTTCGTCTAAACGCGTAGTACATGTACTCTTAGATAGTGCAAAAATTGCTGGTTACAATATTGATCTAGAAGACTTACGTAATGCTTTGCGTGCTAGTAATGCGGCATCTGATGCTGTTTCAATAGTAGATAATAATACTGAGGTGCAAGTGATTGCTGGCACTTTTCTCAGTAATGAAGAAGAAATAGGTGACTTAGTTGTTGGAGTGTCTAATGGAAAACCTGTCTTTTTACGTGATGTTTCATCTATTAAGCAAACATCAGATTCACCAGATACTTATGTAAGTTTTGGAACTACAAAAGGTGCAAGCCATATAGGGTTAAAAAGTGGCATTATTTCACCCGCGGTTACAATTGCTATTGCTAAACAACCTGGTGTTAATGCTGTTGAGGTTTCTGATAATATCATTAAGCGTATCGAACAATTAAAAGGTACATTTATTCCTGAAGGAGTTATTGTCACTGTTACGCGTAACTATGGTGCTACTGCAAAAGCAAAATCAGATAAGCTAATTAATAAATTGATTCTAGAAACTTTAGCTGTAGCCGCATTGATTTGGTTAGCACTGGGTATTCGAGAAGCTTTTATAGTGGGTACGGCAGTTGTTATTACTTTGGCACTTACATTATTTGCTTCTTGGGCATATGGCTTTACCCTTAATCGCGTGTCACTTTTTGCACTAATATTTTCGATTGGAATATTAGTCGATGATGCCATCGTAGTGGTGGAAAATATTCACCGTCACATGGTGCTTGGTGGAAAAAAACTAGTCGATGCAATTCCATACGCTGTTGACGAAGTAGGAGGTCCAACAATACTTGCAACCTTTGCAGTTATCGCAGCCTTATTGCCTATGGCTTTTGTGACCGGATTGATGGGGCCTTATATGAGTCCTATACCTATCAACGCTAGTATGGGCATGTTGTTATCATTAGGCGTAGCGTACATCGTAACGCCGTGGATGACGAATAAAGTGTTGGGTAATGTTGATTTCTCTAAACATGCGCCTGAAAATGAGGGTGAAACTCGCTCTAAACGTTTTTTCAACAAGGTATTGGGGCCTTTCTTACATGAGAAAAAGGGTAGACGTAGACGCTTTGGTTTTCTCTGGATATTTATCCCCATATTAATTGCTTTATCTGTTTCATTAGCAATGCCGTTCGCTCCATTCAAACAGGTTGTGCTGAAGATGTTACCCTTTGATAATAAATCTGAATTTCAGATTATTGTTGATATGCCAGAAGGCACTACGCTTGAACAAACATCGCGGGTATTGCATGAACTTGCCGCTGAGTTAAATATTGTTGAAGAAATTAGTGATTATCAAATATATGCAGGAACTGCCGCACCTATAAATTTCAACGGTTTAGTTAGACAATACTATCTACGTAAAGGCTCAAACCTTGGTGATATACAAGTAAATCTTATTGATAAACATGACCGAGATCGAAAAAGTCATGAAATTGCATTATCGGTGCGTGATATATTACGAGATATATCGATAAAGCATAATGCAAATGTGAAGGTTGTTGAAGTTCCGCCAGGACCACCTGTAATGTCACCGATAGTTGCTGAAATATATGGTTTGGATCACGAAGGTCAAATTAAAGTAGCTAAACAAGTCCGTAAAATATTTGATTCAACACAAGATATAGCCGATATCGATGATAGTGTTGAGGCATCACAAAAGCGTTTAGTCGTAAAGGTTGATCGACAAAAAGCGGCTCTCTTAGGTGTTTCTCAACAAGCTATCACATCATCAATAAGTACAGTATTAGGGGGCGAAGATGTAACTTTCTTACATGGTAAAAACCTAAAGTATGCTGTGCCTATTCGTCTTGAATTCCCGATTAATAATAAAGATAAGATTGAGTCTATCTTATCTTTGCGAGTGCGTAGCGTCACGGGTGCATTAGTGCCAATGCTAGAAGTAGTGGATGTTATAGAAAGTACTCGTGAGCACTCAATAAATCATAAAGACTTACTACCAGTTGTTTATGTTACAGGGGATATGGTTGGTGATACGGATAGCCCTCTTTATGGGATGTTTGATATATCATCAGGTATTAAAAATCTTCCCCTTACTGTTTATAACAAACCAGTAGACCAACACTTTTTCTCTCCACCTGATGACCCCTATTTTTACAATATAAAATGGGATGGTGAGTGGCAGATTACTTTTGAAACTTTCCGTGATATGGGGATCGCTTACAGTGTGGGAATGTTGATGATCTTCTTATTGATTGTTGCTCAGTTCCGTTCGTATGTCGTACCTTTGGTGATTATGTCACCAATACCACTTACGGTTATTGGAGTTATGCCAGCACATTGGTTGATGGATATGCAATTCACAGCAACCTCCATGATTGGCATGATTGCATTAGCAGGGATTATTGTAAGGAACTCTATACTATTGGTTGATTTTATCAATGAACAAATTAAAACAGGTATGGATTTAAAAGAGGCAATAATCAATTCAAGCGCTGTACGTGCGATGCCTATTTTATTAACAGCTGCTGCAGCAATGATGGGTGCATTCTTTATTTTAGATGACCCTATTTTTGGTGGTTTAGCAGTAACTTTAATCTCAGGAATATTAGTTTCTACGGTACTGACTTTGGTTGTAATTCCAATGTTGTATTATATGTATATTAAGAATCGTCTACATTTGATTAAGGGTTAATAATTATGAGTTTATTACCTCTTCCTTTTTTGGTGATTCTTATTCTAATTTAGTTACAAATCATCGAAAAAAGGGGGAGGTGGTTCATAGACAAATAACCTTTTAACATCAAAGATTTATTAGTTTTAAGCATTAATAGGGAAATTAATGATGTTATTCCCATATGATCTAATATCTGTACCGTTCCTTTCTTCTGTCAGGAAGCGGTTTTCACTGTCTGTAATTTTATTATTTATCTTTTCTTGGAGTTTCTTGTAAAGAACTTCATCAACGACGCCATGATTAAACAAAAAATCTAAGTGTTTAATGTATTGTGAAAATTTTCCTTCTACACTCATTCCTCTTTCTTTATTAGAACCGAGTGTTGAAAAAAGTTTATCATCAACTAATTGAACAATTTCACTATTTTTGGGTTTTATGTTCACAGCAGTAATTCGTTTATTAAGTGCGCTTACGAACCTTCTTACCTGCGTTTTATTATTAAACGGTTCACGCAGTATGAATATAGGTGAGTTTGAATTTATAAATTGATATTGATAAGTTTTTGTACGGTTTTTATGAGCTGCAATAATTGATCCTATACCAAATAACCAAAAGACAATAGCAAATCCAACTGTCCATAAGTGACCCAGATATATCGCAGATACAAAGAAAAATCCGCTTACTACTGCACTCATGAGAGCTAATATCATCAAG